>DASQBO010000178.1:0-1986 GCA_035635175.1 Casimicrobiaceae bacterium
GAAGTCGCCGATGTCGGGAACCTTCACTTCGAGCGCGCTCATGGCGCTACACCGTCCACGGCGCCGGCTTTGCCGGATCGAGGCCGTATTTCTTCATCGCGTCCGCGACCTTCGACGGCGGCAGCGCGCCGTCGTCGGCCAGCGCCTTCAGCGCGGCGACCGTGACGTAGTGGCGGTCGACCTCGAAGAAGCGGCGCAGCTTCTCGCGGGTGTCGGACCGCCCGAAGCCGTCGGTTCCGAGGACGACGTAGCGGCGCCCGACGCAGGCGCGGATCTGGTCCGCGTACGCGCGCATGTAATCGGTGGCCGCGACGACGGGGCCCGTCGTGCCCTCGAGCTTGGCCGTCGCATGCGGGATCTTCGGCTTCGCCGTCGGATTCATCATGTTCTCGCGCGTGACGCGCATGCAGTCGCGCGCGAGCTCGGTGAAGCTCGGGCAGCCCCAGAGGTCGGCTTCGACGCCCCAGTCGGCGCGCAGGAGTTCGGCGGCGGCGATCACCTCGCGGAAGATCGTCCCCGAGCCCAGGAGCTGCACGCGCGGCGCCTTCGTCTTCTTCTCGCCGGCACGGAACAGGTACATCCCCTTGATGATGTCGGGCGCGGCGCCCTCCGGCATCGCCGGCTGCGCATAGTTCTCGTTCATCACCGTCAGGTAGTAATAGCAGTCGCGCTGCTCGGCGTACATCCGCCGGAGGCCGTCCTGGACGATCACGGCGACCTCGTAGCCGAAGGTCGGATCGTACGAGACGCAGTTCGGGATCGTCGCCGCGATCATGTGCGAGTGTCCGTCCTCGTGCTGCAGCCCTTCGCCGTTGAGCGTCGTGCGACCGGCGGTGCCCCCGAGGAGGAACCCCCGCGAGCGCATGTCGCCGGCGGCCCACGCGAGGTCGCCGACACGCTGGAAGCCGAACATCGAGTAGAAGATGTAGAAGGGGATCATCGGCACGCCGTGCGTCGAGTACGACGTCGCCGCGGCCATCCAGTCGCACATCCCGCCGGCCTCGTTGATGCCTTCCTGCAGGATCTGCCCGCTCTTCGACTCCTTGTAGAACATGAGCTGATCCTGGTCCTCCGGCGTGTAGAGCTGGCCCTGCTGGTTCCAGATTCCGAGCTGCCGGAACATCCCTTCCATGCCGAACGTCCGCGACTCGTCGGGGACGATCGGCACGATGTGCTTGCCCAGGTTCTTGTCGCGGACGAGCGTCTGCAGGATCTGCACGAACGCCATCGTGGTCGAGATCTCGCGGTCTTCCGTGCTCTTCAGGAAACGCTCGAACGCGGAGAGCTCGGGGACGGCGAGAGGCGCCGCCTGCCTTCGCCGCGCAGGAAGGTAGCCGCCCAGTTCCATCCGCCGGGCGCGCATGTACTCGAGCTCGGGCGAGCCCTCCGGGAACGTGACGTACGGAACCTCGTCGAGCTTGTCGTCGGGCACGGGAATGTGGAAGCGGTCGCGGAAGCGCCGGATCGACTCGTCCGACAGCTTCTTCTGCTGGTGCGTGATGTTCTGCGCCTCGCCCGACTCGCCCATCCCGTAGCCCTTGATCGTCTTGGCGAGGATCACCGTCGGCTGGCCCTTGTGGTTCACCGCCGCGTGGAACGCGTTGTAGACCTTGAACGGGTCGTGACCGCCGCGGTTCAACTTCCAGATGTCGTCGTCGGAGTAGTCGGCGACGAGCTCCTTCAGCTCCGGCGAGTTGAAGAAGTGCTCGCGGACGTACGCGCCGTCCTTGCTCTTGAACGTCTGGTACTCGCCGTCGACGCACTCCATCATCCGCCGCATCAGGATCCCGCTCTTGTCGCGCGCGAACAGCGGGTCCCAGTGCCGGCCCCAGACGACCTTGATCACGTTCCAGCCCGCGCCGCGGAAGTCGGATTCGAGCTCCTGGATGATCTTGCCGTTGCCGCGCACCGGGCCGTCGAGCCGCTGCAGGTTGCAGTTGACGACGAACACCAGATTGTCGAGGTTCTCGCGCGCCGCCATGCCGA
>DASQBO010000179.1:0-5285 GCA_035635175.1 Casimicrobiaceae bacterium
CTCCTCGTCTTCCCAGAAGAGCGCGACCGCGGTCGACACCTGGTGCGTACGGCCCGCGAGGCGCGCGAGCATGCGCGTCGCGTCGTGGGCGTCGCGCGGCTTGCCGAAAATCTCGCCGTCGAGGACCACTTCCGTGTCCGCCGCGAGCACGGGTCGCGGCGAGAGGCCGCGACGGAGCATCGCGTTGCCGCCGACGACGGCCTTCGTCCGCGCGATGCGCTCGACGTAGTGGAGCGCCGGCTCTCCGTCGCGCGCGACCTCCTCGACGTCGCGCGGGCGCCCCGCGGCCTCGCGCAGGAGGAGGGGATCGAATTCGACGCCGAGCTGGCGGAGGAGCTCCTGCCGGCGCGGGCTCTGCGACGCGAGATAGATCGAGCTCACGAGCCTGTCACTCCCTGTGGTACGGATGGCCGGTCACGAGGCTCGCGGCGCGATAGAGCTGCTCCGCAAGCAGTACGCGCACGAGGCCGTGCGGCAGCGTGAGCGAGGATAGCGCGACGAGCGCGGCGGCGTCGCGCTTCACCGATGGCGCGAGCCCGTCCGCGCTGCCGATCACGAACGCGACCTCGCGCGCCGTCTCGCGCCACGACGAGAGATGCGCCGCGAGCTCGCGCGTGGTCCATGGCCGACCGCGTTCGTCGAGCGCGACCGTCGGTGCGTCCTTGCACGCGGCGGCGATCCGCGCCGCTTCCGCCGCGAGCACGCGCTCGATCGGCTTGCCGTCGCGCGGCTCCGGCTTGAGCGCGGTCAGCTCCAGCGCGAACTCGCGCGGCATCCGGCGCGCGTAGTCGTCCCAGCCGGCGGCAACCCACGCCGGCATCCGGTGTCCCAACGCGACGACGCGCAGCTTCATTGCGAGTGAGCGAGGCGGGCGAGCGAAAGCGAGCCAAGGCCCGAAGGGCGCGTCGCAGAGCGATCGAGGCGGCCGACCCCTCGGCCCTTCGAATCGCCCTGAACGTGCGGGGGGCGCGAGTGAGCGAGGCGGGCGAGCGAAAGCGAGCCAAGGCCCGAGGACACCCGCGCGAGCGGGGCGAAGCCAAGGAGCGAAGCTCGCGTCCGGGAGCGCGGGCGGCGGCCGACTCGACGAAGACACGAGTTGAGGCCGGCTTCGCGGAGGCCGCGCGTCGCCGAGCGATCGAGGCGGCCGACACAGCGCTCATCGATCATCGAGAGCAGTGCGGAGGCCGCTCGCGGCGATCATCTATGTCACATTCGCCCGCGGGGCCATGCTCGACCCCGCTACGCCGCCGCGCGGTCGGCGGCGCGGCCGCGCGCTGCCTTGCGCGGCGCCCAGAGCTCCTCGAGGTTGTAGTGCGCGCGCACCGCCGGCTGCATGATGTGAACGACGATGTCGCCGGCGTCGACCAGCACCCACTCGGCGCTCTCCTCGCCTTCGACGCCGATGATCGCTGCGCCGGCGGCCTCGAGCTTCTCGCGGACGTGCTGCGCGAGCGCCTTCACCTGCCGGTTCGATTCGGCGGTGGCGATGACGAGCGTGTCGTACAGGGTGGTGAGCTTGCGGACGTCGAGGACGGCGATGTCGCGGGCCTTGATGTCGTCGAGGGCGGTTACGGCGATCTTCGCGAGCTTCCTTGTGGGCACGGGGGAGGCCGATAGAGTTGGTTGCGCTCAATATAGGCCAAAACCGGCGGCGGAAGCAAACCGCGGACCGCCGCGATCCCGGCGGCTCCGCGCGCGAGCTCGCGCCGGATCGCGGTCGCCGACACGTCGTGCGCGGTCACGGGCTGCACGACGATTGCCCCTGCGGGCGATGCGGTGAGCGCTGCGGGATCGCTCGCGTGCCGGCGGCTCCACTCGGCTGCGAGGGCGGGCACCCCCGCGACATCGAGCGCGACGCCGGGACGCGCGACGACGACCACGTGCGCGAGGTCGAACAGCGCACGCCAGCGATGCCATTCCGGCAGCCCGAGGAACGCGTCGGCGCCGACGATGAGGGCGAGCGGCCGCGCCGCGTCCTCCGCCCGCAACGATTCGAGCGTCGGCACCGTGTAGCTCGGGCCGGGCCGGTCGATCTCGCGACGGTCGGCTTCGAGGCCCGGGGCGCGGGCGACCGCGAGCTCGACCATCGCGAGCCGGTCCGCGGCGGAGGCGGCGGGCGGCTCGCGATGCGGCGGAAGCCCGGCGGGAACGAGGCGCACCGCGGACAGCCCCAGCGCTTGGCGCAGCTCGCGCGCGAGCTCGAGGTGGCCGACGTGGACCGGATCGAACGTGCCGCCGAGAATTCCGAGGGCGCGGGGCATGGTCGCGTCGTCCACGCGCGCGCTAGCGGCCGCCGCGCGGCACGCCCGTGACGAGCGTCTCCGCGTGGTCGATCTCGGCCTCGACGGCGCGCAGCGTCTCTTCGTTGATGACGAGCGTGTCGTGCAGCGCGTGCAGCTCCGCGCGCTCCGCTGCGAGCGCGGCGAGCTTGAGCCGCCTTTCGACCGCGGCGACCGATTCCAGGTGCTCGCGGCGCGCGCCGTTGGCGGAGTGGCGGTGGTAGCGCGACTCGTAATCGGCGACCAGGCGGTTCGCGAACGCGATCTCCTCGGGCCTCGCGAGCCGCGGAATCTCGATGCGGATCGCGTTGGCCGCGGCCTGCGCGACGGCGAGCCGCGCCGCGCGCTCCTCGCGATCCGGGCCGCCGTCGCTGCGCAGGTCGAGCATCCGGATGAACGCGGGCAGCGTGAGCCCGTTGATGGCGAGCGTCAGCACGATCGTCGTGCCCGCGAGAAAGAGGATCAGGCTGCGTCCGGGGAACGGCACGCCCGGGGACGTGGCGATGGGGATCGACAGCGCGGCGGCGAGCGTCACCGATCCCCGGATGCCGGCCCAGCCGACGAGGAAGACGGCGCGCGGATCGCGCCAGCCCTCGTCCTCGCGGATTCGCCGCGACAGCAGGAGCGGCAGGTAGGTGCCCGGATAGACCCACGCGATCCGCACGAGCGTCACCGCCGCCCACACGGCGAGCGCATAACCCGAAAGGCTCAGCCACGATTCACCCTGCATCCGTTCGAGCACGCCCTTGAGCTGCAGCCCGAGCAACAGGAACGCGAGGCCGTTGAACACGTAGAGCAGCATCGCCCACACCTCCCAGGCATGCCTGCGCGTCGCGACGGACAGGTGCTTGGTGTCGTGCATTCCCGCGTAGAAGCCGGCGGCGACGACGGCGAGAATCCCCGAGACCGACAGGCGCTCCGCCACCAGGTACGCGGCGTACGGCGTCAGCAGCGACAGCATCGTCTGGATCGTCGGATCGTCGACGCAGAAGCGCATGAGGCGCACGCGCAGCGCACCGATGATCGCCGCGACGGCGAGCCCCGCGAGCGCGCCGCCGCCCGCGAGCAGCACGAGGGAAGTGCCCGCCTCGATCCAGGAAAAGGCACCGGTCGCCACGGCGGCGACCGCGAACTTGAACGCGACGAGCCCCGACGCGTCGTTGATCAGGCTTTCGCCGTTCAGGATGTGCGTCGCGCGCGAGGGCAGCGGCAGGCGCGCGGTGACGGCCGCGGTCGCGACCGCGTCGGTCGGCGAGACGATCGCGCCGAGCGCGAACGCCGCCGCGAGCGGCAACGAGGGGATGAGCCAGTGCATGAGGTAGCCGACGACGACCACGGTCGCGGCGACGAGGCCGAGCGCGAGCAGCAGGATCGGGCGGAGATAGCTCACGAACTCGCGCTTCGGGAACTGCCAGCCGTCACCGAAGAGGAGCAGCGGGACGAACAGCAGGAAGAACACCTCGGGGTCGAGCTCGACGTCGGCGAGGCCCGGCAGGAACGAGAGCGAGGCGCCGCCGATCACGAGCAGCATGGGCAGCGGCAGCGGCGTCCACCGCGCGAGCGCACCGATCGCCGCGACCGCGAGGAACAGCGACAGTCCGAGCTCGATGGTCTCCACGCGGCGATTGTACCGGCGGGGTCCGCCGGGACCGTCAGAACGACGATCCGGGCTCGCGCAGGAACGCGAGCTCCTCGGGCGTCGACGTGCGGCCGAGGATCGCGTTGCGATGGGGAAAGCGGCCGAAGCGGCGGACGATCGCCGCGTGCTTCTCCGCCCATTCGACGTTGCCAGGCTCCCCGGTCTCGGCAGCCAGCGCCCTGAACAGCGCAAGCGAGCGTTCCTGTACGGCGGGATCTTCGGAGTGCTCGAAGGGCATGTACAGGAACCACCGCTCGAAGCGATCGAGCATCCGGTCGCGCCCGGCGGCGACCACTGCCTGCGCCGTCGCGAGCGCTTGCGCATCGCCCGCGAACGCGCGGGGCGTGTCGCGAAATGCGTTGCGCGTGAACTGGTCGAGCACGATCACGCGCGCGAGCGCGCCCTGCGGCGTCGCCGTCCACTCGGGGTGCGCGCCGGCCAGCGCCGCCTCGATCGTCGCGCCGAAGCGCGCGCGGATCTCGGCGTCGAAGGCGGGGTCCTTGCGGAACCAGACGTGCCGCGCCGCGTGCGGCAGCGGGCCGAACCAGAAGGCGAGGACGTCTTCGTGCGATGCGGAGGCGGTCATCGCGCCAAGAGCCTCCGTCACGAAGCGACCGGCCCCGTCCCGAACTTCCAGTAGACCGCCTCGATCGCGTGGCTGCGGTCCGCTTCGAGGTGCGCCTTGAGCGCCCGGCCGAGCGCGTCCGATCGCGGGACGTCGTCGCGCGCGTGGACGAACACGACGGCGCGGCGATCGTCGATCAGCAGCGAGCGGACGTCGGCGGCGACGCTCTGGCCGGCGAGCCAGGTCTCGGCCGCTCGATCGAGCTTCGGATCCGACGCGTCGATCAGCAGGCGGCGGTTGATCGCGGCGAGGAAGAGCGCCATCGCGCCAAGCAGCAGCCCCACGACGATCGCGACGATCGCATCGAACGCGGGCCGCGGGCGCTCGAGCATCGACACGCCCGCGACGACGAGCGTGAGCACGATGCCGAAGAGCGCCACCGCGTCCTCGAGCAGCACCGCGAGCACGGTCACGTTGTCGCGGTTGTTCTTCAGCCCGGCCAGGCCTCCGATCTCCTTCAGCGCGACGCTGAACGTCCAGCCTTCGAGCATGAACGCGAAGACCAGGAGGCCGACGACGAGCGGCGTAAAGGGTTCGACGGCCGACGGCGCGAGGAGCGCATGGACGCCGTGGTAGATGTTGATGCCGCAGCCGACGAAGAAGACGCTCACGGCCGAAACGAGCGCCCAGAAGAACTTCTCCTGGCCGCGGCCGAACGGATGGACGTGGTCGGGTCCGGCGCGGCCGCGTACCTCGCCGACCTTGAGCAGCACCTGGTTGCCGACGTCGGCGAGCGAGTGGA
>DASQBO010000180.1:0-4699 GCA_035635175.1 Casimicrobiaceae bacterium
CCGGGCCAGGAGCTTCAGCACCAGATTGGTGAACAGGATGCCGAGCAGGACGAGGAACAGCCCGAGGGCCGTCGTCGTCATCTCCCGCACCAGGCTGCGCCGAAAAATCATGACAGCGGGAGAATTTTGACTTTTTCGGACCGTTTTGCCAATAATGCCGCCGAGGCCGTACTACCGCAAAGAAACGGATCGGCGAGGGAGCCCGTCGGACTGGCCTTCGCGCACGTCACGGAGGCGAATCGGGCGCAATTCGAGGCGCGGGAGCGAAGGCATGCCGGGACGCAGGCGCGGGCGGGCGACGCGCTCATTTGCCAGCTAAGGCGCCCAACTCGCCTCGTCCCTTCGGGGTTGCGGCTAAAAACGCGCGTCTGCCTGGTTACTCGGCTGGCGGGGTCTTACGGCATTTGCTGCGCCTCGCGCCTCGCGCGGTGCGCATCTGGGCGAAGCAACGCATACGGGAAGACAAGTTCGACGGATTCCTAGGGAAGGGCGATGGAATTTACCATAAAAAGCGGCAGCCCCGAGAAGCAGCGGAGCGCGTGCGTCGTCGTCGGCGTGTTCGACAACCGGAAGCTTTCGCTGTCCGCGGAGTTGATCGACCGGGCCTCGAACGGCTATGTCAGCGAGATCATCCGGCGCGGCGACATGGAGGGAAAGCTCGGCGCGACGCTGCTTCTCCACAACGTGCGGGGAACGCTCGCCGACCGCGTGCTCCTCGTGGGTCTCGGCAAGGAGCGCGACTTCCGCGACCGCGAGTTCCGTTCGGCGGTGAAGGCCGCGGTCAAGCTGCTGAACGAGACGGGATCGTACGAGGCCGTCATCTATCTCACCGAGGAGAAGGTGAAGCGGCGCGAGGTCGCGTGGCGCGTCGAGCATGCGGTCGTCGTGGCGATGGAGGCGGTCTATCGGTTCGACCGGATGAAGAGCGAGAAAGCGGAAGTCCGGCGGCCGCTGCGCAAGCTCACGCTGTCCGTGCCGCAGCGCTCCGACCTCGCGGACGGCGAGGCCGCGGCGGCGCGCGGGCTCGCGATCGCGCACGGCATGGACCTCGCGCGCGACCTCGGCAACCTTCCCGGCAACGTCTGCACGCCGGGCTACCTGGGCGAGCGCGCGGTGGAGCTCGCGCAGGAGTTCCCCGACATCAAGGCGACGGTGCTGGAGCGCAAGGACATGGAGGCGCTCAAGATGGGCTCGCTCCTCTCGGTCACGGCCGGGAGCGAGGAGCCGCCGCGATTCATCGTCCTCGAGTACCAGAAGAACCCGCGGAAGCAGAGGCCGCTCGTGCTGGTCGGCAAGGGAATCACGTTCGACAGCGGCGGCATCTCGCTCAAGCCCGGCCTCGACATGGACCAGATGAAGTTCGACATGTGCGGCGCCGCCGCGGTGCTGGGGACGCTCCGCGCGATCGCCGAGCTCAAGGCCGAGGTCAACGTGGTGGGAATCGTCGCAGCCTGCGAGAACATGCCGTCGGGCCGCGCGACGAAGCCGGGCGACGTCGTCACGAGCATGTCGGGCCAGACGATCGAGATCCTGAACACCGACGCGGAGGGACGGCTGATCCTCGCCGACGCACTCACCTACGCGGAGCGCTACGAGCCCGAGGCCGTCGTCGACATCGCGACGCTGACCGGCGCCATGGTGATCTCGCTCGGCCACGTCGCCTGCGGCGTGTTCAGCAACAGCGACGCGCTGGCGCGTGCGCTCGTCGCGGCCGGCGACGAGGCGTTCGACCGCGGCTGGCCGTTGCCGCTGTGGGACGACTACCAGGAAGGCCTCAACAGCAACTTCGCCGATTTCGCGAACATCGCGGGTCGTGCCGGCGGCAGCATCACCGCGGCGTGCTTCCTGTCGCGATTCGCGAAGAAATACGATTGGGCGCACCTCGACATCGCGGGCGTCGCGTGGAAGGAAGGCAAGGAGAAGGGGGCGACGGGCCGACCGGTCGCGCTGCTCACCACCTGGCTGCTCGCGCAGGAGACCTCCGTCGCGGCCTGAGCTTCCGCGGGCGGCAGCGATGACGACGATCGATTTCTACACGCACTGCGCGAGCCGCTTCGAGGTCGCCGCGACGCTCGTCGTCAAAGCCTGGGCCCAGCACGGGAGCGCGCGCGTGCTCACACCGGACGCGGCCGCGACCGACGAGCTCGATCGCTTCCTCTGGACCTGGCCCGCGCTCGGATTCGTCCCGCACTGCCGTCTCGACAGCGCGCTCGCCGCGGAGACGCCGGTATTGGTCGATCACGCGCTGTCGCACGAGGGCCCTGCGGCAGTGCTCGTCAACCTGCATCCTTCGCCCCCGCCGTTCTTCTCGCGCTTCGAGCGCCTGCTCGAGGTGATCGGCCTCGACGAGGAGCAGGCCGCCGCGGGTCGCGAGCGCTGGAAGTTCTACAAGACGCGCGGCTACGAGGTCCGCTCGCACAACCTCGCGGAGCGCGCGTGACGACGCGCTGAACGGTCGCCGATGCCCACCGCGCGCGAGCTCCTCGAGCAGGCGGACGCCCTGATGCGGCGCAACCGCGGCCGCGAGCCCGAACCGGACATTCCCGAGCTGACCGACGAGGTCGCGGTCGGCGCGCCGGCCGGCACGGAGTCCCTCGCGTCGGACCACGACGCCGCACCCGCGCCGTCGGCAACCGTGGAAGACGTCCCGGAGCTCACGGACGCAATCGGCCGCGTCGAGGAGGTCTCGATCGAGGCGCTGCCCGACGAGGGCGACGAATCGCAGTGGCTCGAGTCGGCGTTCGGGGGAACGAGCGTCACGGGCCCCGCGCCCGATTCGATCGCCGTCGTGCCTCCGTCGACGCTGCGCGCGTCGGAACCGGCGTTCGAGCCCTCGGTCGAGGTTGGAGACGCGGCGGGACATTCCAACGAGCACAAGCTGTCGCCGGAGACCGCGGCGGCGCTGGGCACCGCGCACGCGGCGCCGGCGGCCTCCGCCGCCGCAACGCCCGCCGATGCCGCGTTCGACGCGATGCTCGGCCTGCGTCCCGCGGACGCCGAGCTCGACCGCGAATTCGCGCCTCCCGAACTGCTTCGCGAGCCGACGGAAACGCCGGTCGCCGACGTGATCCCCGACACGACGATCGCGGAAGCGTCGCCGGCGCCCGTGGCCGCTCCCGAAGAGCCCCCGCCGGCACCGCCTCCGCCTCCCTCGTGGGACGCGGTCGCGGAGGAGATCCGGATGCAGGTGCTGCAGCGGATCGACATCTTCACGGACACGGGCCTTCAGGGGGAGCTCGCCGCGCGGCTGCAGCCGGTCGTCGACCGCGCGAGCGCGGACCTGATCGCGACGATCAACCGCGAGGTCGGCCAGCTCCTGCGCACGTACGTCGCCGAGGCGATCGAGCGCGAGATCGAGAAGTGGCGCCAGTCGAATCCGTGACCTGTTCGTGCTCCGCAGCCTCGCGCGACTCGCGGCGCTCGAGCACGATCCCACCAGCGTCCTGCGCCGGCTGACCGACGCGGAATCGGTCGGCCCCGCAGCGCCTACGGCTTCTGGATCGAGGCGTTCTCGACCAGTACCTTGTACGAGTAGCCCGAGCCCAGGTCGACGTCGGTCTTGACGACGCCCTTGGCGAGAACGACGTCGCCGACCTTCGGCTCGTCCTTGCTCGTCAGGAGGAGGTCGTTGCTGCCGTCGGCGGCCGAGCCCGAGCCGTCGCGCAGATGCACCCAGTTCTTGCCCATGATGTTGGCGTTGACCTTCACCACCTGGGCGCGGATCGCGACCGGCTTGTCCTTGAGCGCAACGCGGTTCGCGTTCACTTCGGCAACCGTGCGGCCGGTGGGGCCCTCGGCCTTCGCGACCTTCACCGCGGGGACGTCGGCGGATCTCGACGCGCTGCCGTGGATCTGGTCGAGGGGCGGACTGCGACCCTGCAGCGCGGGCCCCGCCGCGGAAGCCGCGGAGGAAGCGGTCGCGGCGCTGCCCAGCGTGCCGAACACGATCGTCGGGAACGTGCGCTGCAACGTCTTGCTCTCGAAGTTCCGCATCGTCGTCGGATCGTGGATCGTCACCTCGGCGCCCTTCTGCACGCCGGGCGACCTGTTGACGGCCGCCCACACCTCGCCCTTCGCGGTCTTGAGACGAAGGTAGGTGTAAGCCTCGACGTCCAGGACCTCGAGCACTTCGCCCTGTAGCGTTGACGCGACGGGCGCGGCCGCCTCGTTCGCCGCCCAGGCGAGCTGGAGGGCGGATGCCGCAAGCAGGGCGGCGACGATCTTCTTCATGTTCGGATTCCTCATTGGCTTGCGACGGCCGGTCCGCCGCCGAGTCGCCACTATCCCACGGCCGCAGGGACGCACATTGACGCAGGTCGAAGGCGCGCGCGGCGCGCCGGCCGCGCCCGAGAGCGAGTGAAGTTCCGCTATAATTTCAGCTATTTACGGAATTGCCGCCGCAGACAATGGAACTCGCCAAGAGCTTCGAGCCGCACGCGATCGAGGACAAGTGGTACCCGATCTGGGAAGCGCGGGGTTATTTCAAGCCGTCGTGGAAGCCGAGCGCGCCGCCGTTCTGCATCCAGCTGCCGCCGCCCAACGTGACCGGCACGCTGCACATGGGCCACGCGTTCCAGCAGACGATCATGGACATCCTCGTGCGCTGGCACCGGATGCGTGGCGACAACACGCTGTGGCAGCTCGGCACCGATCACGCGGGCATCGCGACGCAGATCGTCGTCGAGAACCAGCTCAAGGC
>DASQBO010000181.1:0-2326 GCA_035635175.1 Casimicrobiaceae bacterium
CCTGATCGGCATCCGTTACAAGTGGGGCGGCGCCACGCCCGACACCGGCCTCGACTGCAGCGGCCTCGTCCAGTTCGTCTTTCAGCAGACGACCGGCGTCACGTTGCCGCGGTCGGCGAAGGAGATGAGCCGCCTGGGCGACAAGGTCGCGCTCTCCGAACTCCAGCCGGGCGACCTCGTGTTCTTCAACACGCGGCGCTTCGCGTTCTCGCACGTCGGCATCTATCTCGGCGAGAACCGCTTCATCCACGCGCCGCGCCGCGGCCGCGAGGTCGAGGTCGCGACGATCGATCGCGCCTACTGGCAGCAGCGCTTCAACGGCGCGCGGCGCCTGATCGGCGTGCTGCCGGAGATGATGCCCGCGCTCGTGCCGGAGGCCACCGCCGCGACGCCGGAACCGCTGCCCGCTGCCGAGCCGCGGGCGGAGCTGGCCGACCTGCCCTGACGCCGCCGTTCAGTTCTTCGCACCGGCGCGCGCGAGCCGCGCCACCATCGCCGCGTCGTTGCCCCGCCGCGCCCAATCGAGCGCGCTCGCGCCGGCGTCGTTGCGACGGTTGACGTCGGCGCCCCGCGCGATCAGCAGTTCCGCCGTCGACGTGCGTCCCTCGCGCACCGCCATCATCAGCGCCGTCGTGCCGTTCGGCGATCCGGCGTCGATGGTCGCGCCTTCGGCCAGGAGGAAACGGACAACGTCGTCGTGGCCGCCCGTCGCGGCGTAGATCAGCGCCGTCCAGCCCGGACGGTTCACGTCCGCGCCCTTCCCGCGCAGCTTCTTCACGATCTCCAGATGGCCATTGAGCGCCGCGATCATCAGCGCGGTGTCGCCGAAGCGGTTGCGCGCGTTGACGTCGGCGCGTGCCGCGAGGAGCGCGTCGACAGTGGCGACATAGCCGCCGCGTGCCGCGACGACCAGCACCGGCTCTCCATTCGGGTCGACCAGGTTGGGATCGACGCCACGCGCGAGCATCGTGCGCACGTCGGCCGCGCGGTCGTTCGCGACCGCGACGATGAAGTCGTCGTAGAGCTTCTGCGCGCGGGCAGGGCCGTGCCAGCACGCGAGCGCGAGCAGCGCCGCTACGCCCGGCACGAACGAACGACGGTCAAGCGGCATGCGCGGCCTCGATTCGGAACAGGCGGAAGAAATTCGCGCTCGTCTCGCGCGCGATGGTCTCGACGGGGACGCCGGTCAGGCGCGCGATCTCCGCAGCCACGTGCGGGACGAAGGCGGGCTGGTTGGTCTCTCCCCGGTGCGGCACCGGCGCGAGATACGGCGAGTCGGTCTCGATCAGCATCCGCTCGCGCGGGACGCGGCGGGCGACGTCCTTGAGCGCCTGCGCATTCCTGAACGTCACGATGCCCGAGAACGATATGTGAAAACCGAGGTCGAGCGCGGCGCGCGCGACCTCCCACGTTTCGGTGAAGCAGTGCATGACCCCGCCGGCGTCGCCCGCGCGCTCCTCGCGCATGATCGCGAGCGTGTCGTCGCCCGCGGCGCGCGTGTGGATCACGAGCGGCTTGCGGGCGCCGCGCGCGGCGCGGATGTGCGTCCGGAACCGCGCGCGCTGCCACTCGAGGTCGCCGGTCTGCCGGTAGTAGTCGAGCCCCGTTTCGCCGATCGCGACGACCTTCTCGCGCGCCGCGAGCGCGACGAGGTCGTCGACGGTCGGCTCCGGGGTGTCCGGGTAATCCGGGTGCACGCCGACGGTCGCATACAGGTTCGGGTGCGCGCTCGCGAGCGCGTGGACCGCGGGCCAATCGGGCAGATTGACCGAGATGCAGAGCGCGTGCGTCACGCGCGCCGCGGCCATCGCGTCGAGCACTGCGGGCAGCTTGCCCGCGAACTCGGGGAAATCGAGGTGACAGTGCGAATCGACGAACACGGGTACTGAGTCTGCGGTGCCTGGCCGGCCTCCGAGCCGCCTCGGCGGATCGACCTGCCGAGCTGTCGGCCTCGGCGGCGACTTGCGATCGCTCGCTCCCTCGCCTTCGGCTCGCCGCTCGCGCCGCTGCCGCTACATCGTATGCGTCGGACGCGGCGATGCCAGCGACTCGCCCAGGATCTTCTCGATCTGCGCGCGCGCCGCGGCGCCGGTGTCGTCCTGCGTGAACTGCACGCCGATGCCCTGCGTGCGGTTGCCTTGCACGCCCTCCGGCGTGATCCAGATGACCTTGCCCTGGACCGCGATCCGGTTCGGATCGTCCATCAGCGACAGCAGCATGAACACCTCCTCGCCGAGCTGGTACGCGCGGGAGGTCGGAATGAAGATGCCGCCGCCCTTGAGGAACGGCATGTAGGCGGCGTACAGCGCGGCGCTTGCAGCGGACC
>DASQBO010000182.1:0-2632 GCA_035635175.1 Casimicrobiaceae bacterium
CAAATGAGGCATCCCATCCCGCCCAGCCCCGTCGCGACCGCGCGGGTTAGGCAGAGCTTCCCTAGGCGGATGACCCAGGACCGCTACGCCGAGATCCACCGGAGCCACCGGTGGGACGTTCCCGCGCGCTTCTCGATCGCGCACGCGTGCTGCGGCCGGTGGGCCGAGGACCGCGCGCGGTTCGCGCTCTACTGGGAGGACGAGTCCGGCGGCACCGCGGCACTGACGTTCTGGGATCTGCGGCAGCAGGCGAACCGCCTCTCGAACGCCCTGGCGGCGCTCGGCGTCGCGCGCGGCGACAAGGTCGCGCTCGTGCTGCCGCAGCGCCCCGAGACGGCCGTCGCGCACATCGCGATCAACCAGCTGGGCGCCGTCGCGGTGCCGCTGTCGTTCCTGTTCGGCCCCGAAGCGCTCGAGTATCGGCTCCAGCATTCGCAGACCAAGCTCGTCCTCGTCGATCCGCAGTCGCTGCCCGCCGTCGCGACCGTTCGCGACCGGTGCCCCGGCGTCACGCACGTCGTCGGCGTCGCCGGCGCGCGCGAGACCGGCGTCACGCCGTGGGAGTCGCTGCTCGCGCGCGCGTCGCCGCGTTTCACAGGCCCCCTGCTCGCGCCGACCGACCCCGCCTACCTCGTCTACACGAGCGGCACGACTGGGCCGCCGAAGGGCGCGCTGATGCCGCAGCAATGCCTGATCGGCAACCTGCCGGGGTTCGTCCACTCGCACGACGGCTACCCGCGGGAGGGCGACCTCTTCTGGTCGCCGGCCGACTGGGCGTGGACGGGCGGCCTCATGGACGCGCTGCTCCCGACGCTGTACTTCGGCCAGCCGATCGTCGGTTATCGCGGCCGCTTCGACCCGGAGCGCGCGTTCGCGCTGATCGAGAAGTACGGGATCCGGAACAGCTTCCTGTTCCCCACGGCGCTCAAGATGATGATGAAGGCGTTTCCCCGGCCGAAGGACCGCTTCGACGTGAATCTCCGCACGATCATGAGCGCGGGCGAGGCGGTCGGGACCGCGGTGTTCGACTGGGCGCGCGACGCGCTCGGCGTCACGATCAACGAGATGTTCGGCCAGACCGAGATGAATTACATCGTCGGCAACTCGCACGAGCTCTGGCCCGCGAAGCCCGGCTCGATGGGCCGGCCCTACCCGGGCCACCGGATCGAGGTGATCGACGATGACGGCAACGCGGTGCCCGACGGCGAGATCGGCGAGGTCGCGGTGAACCGGTTCGCCCCCGACGGCACGCGCGACCCGGTGTTCTTCCTCGAGTATTTCGGCAACCCCGAGGGCACGGCAAAGAAATTCACCGGCGACTGGTGCCGCACCGGCGATCTCGCCACGCGCGACGCCGACGGCTACCTCTGGTATCAGGGGCGCGCCGACGACATGTTCAAGGCGGCGGGCTACCGCATCGGGCCCTCCGAGATCGAGAATTGCCTCGTCCGCCATCCGGCGGTCGCCAACGCGGCCGTCGTCCCTTCGCCCGACGAGACGCGCGGCAACGTGGTCAAGGCGTTCATCGTGCTCGCGCCGGGCCAGGCGCCGAGCCCGGCGCTCGAGGAGGACATCCGGCAGCACGTGCGGAAGTTCCTCGCGCCCTACGAATACCCGAAGGAGATCGAGTTCATCGCCGAGCTGCCGATGACGACGACCGGCAAGGTCCAGCGGCGGGTGCTTCGCGAGCGCGAGCGGCAGCGCAAGGCAGCGCCGTGATGCTCGCGCAACCGCGGCGGCTGCGCCTCTCGTTGCAGGACGAGCCGATGGCGATCTGCCGGCTCGGACCGGGCGACGCGCCGCCCGCGTGGGCGACCGGCGGCCGTTGGTGGTCGATGACGCGGACGGCCGACGAGCTCTCGGTCGTCTGCGCGGAAGCGTCGGTGCCGCGCGAGATCGCGGCAAGCCGCGGCTGGCGGCTCCTTCGGTTCGAGGGCCCACTCCCGCTCGACCAGACCGGCATCCTCGCGAGCGTGACCGGCCCGCTCGCCGCCGCGCACGTGTCGCTCTTCGCGGTCGCGACCTACGACACCGACTACGTGCTCATTCCCGCCGCGCAGCGCCGCGCGGCGATCGCGGCGCTCGAGGCGGCGGGACACTCGATCAGCGCGGGGATGTAGGCGCCGCGCCGCGCGAGGGCGGCTCGCGCAGCCGCTCGAGGAACGCGCGGTGCGTGAGCACCCAGGTGACCGCCGGGACCACGGTCGGCAGGATCAGCGAGCCGAACTGGAAGGCGAATGCGATCGCCTCGCGCTGCCACGCGGCGAAGTCCGTCTGCGAGGCGACGAGGGACCCCGACGTGATCGCGATGTTCTTGAGGAAGTCGGCGAGCACGCCCCACGCCACGAACGGCAGCTGCACCGCGTAGCCGAGCGCGAGCGTGCGCGGCCAGCGCGGCTCGCGCGCCGCGACGACCAGCGCCGCATAGAGCGGCATCCCGAACGCGTAGAGAAGCCCGTCGACGTCGACCGTGATGCGCGCGGTCGTGCCGAGCGCCGCGCCGGGCTTCAGCGTCGTCGCGAACGTGAACATCGCCGCATTCTGCTCGATCGCGGCGACGATGTCGGGCAGGCCCGCGCGCGCCGCGAGCGCGAGGAGGACCTTCACCGGATAGAGCAGGATCGGCGCGCCG
>DASQBO010000183.1:0-11339 GCA_035635175.1 Casimicrobiaceae bacterium
CGAATCGCACAGTTTCATTTCGGGATGGGTTCCGTCGAACCTCATACAGGGGCGTAAGGGTCACGGGCATCCTCTTGATTTCGCATACGCACGTTCGCTGCCGCGCCCACTGCCCGTTCCTTCCGGCCAGGCTCGCACGCGCTGCCTTTCTTGCGATCGCGCTCGCGCTCGCCGGCCTAGCGCCCCCGTCGCGCGCTGCCGACGAGCCGGTCACGCTCAACTTCGTCAACGCGGACATCGACGCCGTCATCAAGGCGATCGCCGAGATCACGGGCCGCAACTTCGTCGTAGACCCGAAGGTCAAGGGGACGATCAACATCATCTCCTCCCGCCCTGTCCCGCGGAACCTCGTCTACCCGACGCTGCTCTCCGCGCTGCGCATGCAGGGCTTCGCCGCCGTCGAGGGCGACGGCGGCGTCGTCAAGATCGTCCCGGAGGCCGATGCCAAGCAGCAGGGCGGGGCCGTCGCCGCGGGCCCGGTCGGCGCGGGCGGCGACCGGCTCGTGACGCAGGTGATCACGCTCCGATACGAATCGGCGGCGCAGCTCGTCAACGTCCTGCGCCCGCTGATCACGCCGAACAACACGATCGCCGCGTACCCCAACGGCAACGCGCTGATCATCACCGACTACGCGGACAACGTGAAGCGTCTGGACCGCGTCATTGCGTCGCTCGACCAGCCGCCGGGCGGCGAGCCGATCGTCGTGCCGCTGCGCTACGCGTCGGCGATCGACCTCGTGCCGCTCCTGAACCGGCTGACCGCGGACACGGCCGTCGCCGCCGCCGGCGCGCCGCCCGACGCGCAGCAGCGCGTCACCGTCATCGCGGACCCGCGCTCCAACGCGGTGCTGGTCCGCGCCGACAATCCGGGCCGGCTCGCGCGGATGCGCCAGCTGATCGAGCAGCTCGACACGCCCGGGCGTCCCGGCGGCAACATGTTCATCGTCTACCTCAAGAACGCCGACGCCGCGCGCGTCGCGCAGACGCTGCGCGCGATGCTGACCGGGAATGCCGAGGGCGGAGGGGCTCCCGCCGCCGCCCTCTCGCCGGTGCCCGCGGCGTCGATGATCGGCGCCCCGGCGGCGCCCGCCGCTGCCGGAGCGCCGCCGTCCGCGCAGGCGCCGTTCACGGCTTCGACGCAGGCGGCGTTCGCGGCGGGCGGCGCGACGATCACCGCGGACACCGCGAACAACGCTCTCGTCATCATGGCGCCAGAGCCCATCTACAACAACCTCCGCGCGATCATCGAGAAGCTCGACGTGCGGCGCGCGCAAGTCTACGTCGAGGCGCTGATCTGCGAGGTCTCGGCCGACAAGGCCGCGGAGTTCGGCATCCAGTGGCAGGCGCTCTCCGGCTACAACACGACGCAGGCGCGCGTGATCGGCGGCACCAACTTCACCCCGCGCGGCAGCGGCAACAACATCATCGACGTCGCCGTCAATCCGGGGTCCGTCGGCCAGGGGCTCGCGCTCGGTGTGATGAAGGGCACGGTGACGATCCCCGGCCTCGGCACGATCACGAACCTCGCGTTCCTCGCGCGCGCGCTCGAGACGCAGGTCAACGCGAACATCCTGTCGACGCCGACCCTCATGACGCTCGACAACGAGGAGGCGCGAATCCTGGTCGGCCAGAACATCCCGCTCCTGACGGGGAGCTACGCGACGACCGGCGGCACGACCACCGTCCAGCCGTTTCAGACCTTCGAGCGCAAGGACATCGGCCTCATGCTGCGCGTGAAGCCGCAGATCACCGAGGGCGGGACGGTGCGGCTCGTCGTCTACCAGGAGGTCTCGCGCATCGACCCGACGCTGTCGACCTCGCAGAGCGTGGTGCTGAACAAGCGCGTGCTCGAATCCTCGGTCGTGATCGACGACAGCCAGATCGTGGTGCTGGGCGGGCTCATCGACGACCAGCTCACCGACGGCACCGACAGCGTGCCGCTGCTCGGCCAGATTCCGATCGCCGGCGCGCTCTTCCGCTACGACGCCCGGCGCCGGGTCAAGACCAACCTGCTCGTGTTCCTGAAGCCCACGGTGCTGCGCACGTCCGCCGACGGCCGCACGATAACCTCGGAGCGCTACGACTACCTGATGGGCGAGCAGGAGCGCAACCCGCTGCCCGAGCGGCTGTTCTGGCAGGACAGGACGCAGCCGACGCTGCCGCCCGAGGGCATGATGCCGGGCACGCCCGGAGCGGCACCGCTGCCGACGGCGCCCCCGCCTGCACCCGGCGGCCCCGGCTACTGGGGGCCGCCCGAGCCGCCCCCGCCGGGCGCGCCGCCCGCCCGGCCCTGAACGCCGCGCCGCCGCCGATGCCCGAGAGCGCCGCCACCGCGCCGGCCGCGTCGTACACGCAGCGGGTCGGCTACGCGTTCGCGAAGGCGCAGGGCGTCCTCGCGCTCGGCGAGGAGAACGGCGCCGTCGTCGTGCTGACGCGGCCCGACGCGACGATCGAGGGCCTGGCCGAGCTGAAGCGCGTCCTGCAGCGGCCGCTGTCGACGCGCGCCGTGGACGCGGAGCGCTTCGCGGCCGAGCTCGCGCGCGCGTACAACGTCGCCGGCGGCGGCGTCGCGCAGCTCAAGGAGGACCTCTCGCGCGAGACCGACCTCGCACGGCTCATGCAGGACCTCCCGCCCGCCGAGGACCTGCTCGACAGCGGCGCGCAGGCGCCGGTCATCCGGATGATCAACGCGCTCCTGCTGCAGGCGCTGCGGGAGCGCGCGTCGGACCTGCACTTCGAGCCCTACGACGCGCGCTCGGTGGTCCGCTTTCGCGTCGACGGCGTGCTGCGCGACGTGATCGAGCCGCCGCGCGCGCTGCACGCGGCGCTCGTCTCGCGCCTGAAGATCATGGCGAGCCTCGACATCGCCGAGAAGCGGCTCCCGCAGGACGGCCGCATGGCGCTCCGGCTCGGCGATCGCCAGGTCGACGTCCGCGTGTCCACGCTGCCCACGGGCCCGGGCGAGCGCGTCGTGCTGCGCCTCCTCGACCAGGACGCGGCGCGGCTCGATCTCGCCGCGCTCGGGATGAGCGCGCAGACGCTCTCCGCGATCGACCGCCTGATCCGCGAGCCGCACGGCATCGTGCTCGTCACGGGGCCCACGGGCTCCGGCAAGACGACGACGCTCTACGCGGCGCTCTCGCGGCTGCCGCGCGGCACGCTCAACATGATGACCGTCGAGGACCCGATCGAGTACGCGCTCGACGGCGTCGGCCAGACGCAGGTCAACCCGAGGATCGAGCTCGACTTCGCGCGCGCGCTCCGCGCGATCCTCCGGCAGGACCCCGACATCATCATGATCGGCGAGATCCGCGACCTCGAGACCGCGCAGATCGCGGTGCAGGCGTCGCTGACGGGCCACCTTGTGCTGGCGACGCTCCACACCAACGACGCGGCGTCCGCGGTCACGCGGCTGACCGACATGGGAGTCGAGCCGTACCTGCTCGCGTCGAGTCTCCTCGGCGTGCTCGCGCAGCGGCTCGTGCGCACGCTGTGCCCCGCGTGCCGCGCGAGCGCCGCGCCGACCGCCGGCGAAGCCGCGCTGCTGCGCGAGCTCGGGCTGCCGGCGGCGACGCCGCTCGCGACGCCCGTCGGCTGCGACGCGTGCAACGGGACCGGCTATCGCGGCCGGACCGGCGTCTACGAGCTGATCGAGGTCGACGACGCGCTGCGGCGGTCGATTCACGACCGTGCCTCCGAGCAGGACGTGCGCGCGGCTGCGCTCGCGCGCGGCATGACGCCGCTGCGGCGCGACGGCGCGCGCTGGCTCGCCTCCGGCACGACGTCGCTGGCCGAGCTCGTGCGCGTCACGCGCGAGGGCTGACGACCTAGCTTCCCCAGTGTCCCGCTCCGGAAGCACCTTGCGCAAGAACGGTCGACAAACGGGGCACGGCTTTGTCGCCTCGCTCGCGCCCATTCTTGACAGGCACCTCGCTCGGCCTCGCGCATTGCGCCGTTTTCGCCGTTCTTGTACGAGCTGAGTCGCGTTGGGAACGCGACATCGGCAAGTTACGTCCGGGACGGGACCCTAGCATGACCGCGTTCCGCTACGAGGCCGTCGACGCGCGGGGCAAGGCGCGCGCGGGTGTGCTTGACGCGGAGACCGAGCGGCAGGTCCGCGACCGGCTGCGCGGCCTCGGCCTCTTCCCGACGGCGATCGAGGCCGCGGGCAGCGCCGGCGGCGCGGCCGATCGCACGCGCCTTTCCGCGGCGTCGCTCGCGCTCGTCACGCGGCTGCTCGCGACGCTCGTGCGCTCGGGGATGCCGCTCGACCAGGCGCTCGCGGCGGTGGCCGAGCAGGCCGACGATCCGCGCGCGGCGAAGCTCTTCACGGGATTGCGCGCGCAAGTGGGAGCCGGCGAATCGCTCGCCGTCGCGCTGTCCCGCTTCCCGCGGACGTTCTCCGACCTCTACCGCGGCCTCGTCGCCGTCGCCGGCGAGACCGGTCGCCTGCCCGAAGTGCTCGCGCGGCTCGCCGACTACCTCGAAGCGCGGCAGGCGCTGCGGCAGCGCTTCACGCTCGCGCTCGTCTATCCGGCGCTCGTGACGGGCATCGCCCTCGCGGTGATCGCGGTCCTGCTCGCCTACGTCGTCCCGCAGGTCGTCTCGGTGTACCAGCAGAGCCGGCAGACGCTGCCGTTCCTGACGCAGGCGCTGATCGCCGCCAGCGCGTTCTTCCGCGCGACGGGGTGGCTCTGGCTCGCGGCGCTCGTCGCGGCGCTCGTCGCGTTCTCGCTTGCGAACCGGCGGCCCGCGTTCCGGGAACGGTGGCACGCGGCGCTGCTGCGCGCGCCGGTCGCCGGGCGCCTGGTCGCGGCGATCGACACCGCGCGCTTCGCGAGCACCCTCGCGATCCTGACGGCGAGCGGCGCGCCGCTCCTGCGCGCGCTCGACGCCGCGCGTGACGTCGTGTGGGCGCTGCCGCTGCGGCACGCCGCCGACGCCGCCGCGAAGCTCGTGCGCGAGGGCGTCACGCTCGCGCGCGCACTGGGCGCGCAGAAGCGCTTTCCGCCGGTGCTGATCCACCTTGTCGGCAGCGGCGAGGCGAGCGGGCAGCTCGCGCCGATGCTCGAGCGCGCGGCGGCGCTGCTCGAGCAGGAGTCGGAACGGCGGCTCACGTGGTTCGCGGCGCTCGTGCAGCCGACGCTGATCGTCGCGATGGGCGCGATCGTGCTCGTGCTCGTGCTCGCGATCATGCTGCCGATCGTGTCGATGAACCAGCTGATCCGCTGAGCTTGCGGCCGCGCACGCGCGTCGCCGCCGGCGTAGAATCGGGCGCTTCGCCCGCCGTCCTTCCGCCATGCCCTGCACGAACGTCTCGCGTCGCCGCTGGCTCGCCCTCTGCGCCGCGCTCGCCGTCCCGGCCCTCGCGGCGGAGCCGCCCCCGGCGTTGCCGACCGATTTCGATCCCGCCCGCGATCCCGCGCGCGACCTCGCCGTGGCCCTCAGGATCGCGCACGCCGCCGGCCGCCGCCTGGTGGTCGAGGTCGGCGGCGAGTGGTCCGCGCGGTGCCGCGTTCTCGACCGGTTCTTCGAGGCGAACGCCGACCTGCGCCGCTACCGCGACGCGAACTACGTCTGGCTCAAGGTCAACTGGTCGCCGGAGAACACGAACCAGGCGTTCCTGCGCCGGTACCCGGCCATCGCGGACTACCCGCACGTGTTCGTGCTCGACGGTGCCGGGCGCATGCTCCACTCGCAGGACATGCGCGGGCTCGAGACGGCGCAGGATTACGACGCCGCCGCGGTGCACGCGTTCCTGGTCAAGTGGGCGCCGAAGCGATAGGCAGATTCCCGCGCTGCCGCGCGAGCGCCCACGCGACGTGCTCGCGCACGAGCGCCGAAGAGTCCGCGGCGCGCGCCTCGAGTGCCGCGACGATCGCCGGATCCCGTGGTGCGTTGCCGAGCGCGACCGCGAGATTCCTGAGCCAGCGCTCGTAGCCGATCCGACGGATCGCGCTGCCCGCCGTGCGCTCCGCGAACTCGGCCTCCGTCCAGCGGAAGAGCGCAACGAGGTCCGCGTCGTCGAGGCCGTGGCGCACCGCGAACCCCGGCTCCGCCGTGGTTCTCGCGTAGCGGTTCCACGGGCACGCGAGCTGGCAGTCGTCGCAGCCGTAGATCCGGTTGCCGACGAGCGGCCGCAGATCCTCGGGAATCGCGCCGGCGTGCTCGATCGTCAGGTACGAGATGCAGCGGCGCGCGTCGAGCTCGTACGGCGCGACGATCGCGCGCGTCGGGCAGACGTCGAGGCAGGCGGAGCACGTGCCGCAGTGCGGCGCCTGCGCGGGCGTCGCGGGCAGCGCGAGCGTCGTGTAGATCTCGCCCAGGAAGAACCACGAGCCGGCATCGCGCGTGAGCAGGAGCGTGTGCTTGCCGCGCCAGCCGATGCCGGACTTCGCGGCGAGCGCGACCTCGAGCACGGGTGCGCTGTCGGTGAACACGCGATAGCCGAAGGGACCCGCCTCGCGCGCGATGCGCTGCGCGAGCCGCTCGAGCTTCGCGCGGAGCACCTTGTGGTAGTCGCGCCCGAGCGCATAGCGCGCGACGTACGCCTTGGCGGGGTCCGCGAGGACCGCCTCGCTCGGGCGCGCCGCGGGCGGCAGGTAGTTCATCCGCACGGTGATGACCGACAGCGTGCCGGGCACGAGCTCCCCGGGACGCGCGCGGCGGACGCCGTGCCGTGCCATATAATCCATCGTGCCGTGACGGCCTGCGGCGAGCCATGCGAGGAGCCGCGCCTCTTCGTCGGCGAGTTCGGTGCCCGCGACGCCGACTTCGTCGAAACCGAGCGCGCGCGCCCAGTCGCGGATCCGCTCCACGAGATCGCGTGGCGCGCGCGCTTCGAATGCATCCCGCGAAACGTCTGCCGTGCTCATCCGGGCAGCGTACACCGCCGTCGAGAAGCCCGATGCCGACCGCCTCGATGCACCTGCCCGACGCCGCCGCGACCGAAGCGGCGGGGGCGCGGCTCGCTCGCCACCTGCGCGCGGGCATGGTCGTCACGCTCGGGGGCGACCTCGGCACGGGCAAGACGACGCTCGTCCGCGGATGCCTGCGCGCACTCGGATGGCAGGGCCCGGTGAAAAGCCCTACCTACGCCTTGGTTGAACATTATCCGTTGTCGAGCTTATACTTTTATCACTTTGATTTTTATCGGTTCGCCGATCCGAGCGAATGGGAAACGGCGGGGCTCGCCGATTGCTTCCGCGACGACAGCGTCTGCGTCGTCGAATGGCCCGAGCGCGTGGGTGCGCTGCTGCCGGTGCCGGACCTCTCGCTCCTGCTCGCGCACCGCGCGGACGGACGGGGTCGCGATCTCGCGCTCCACGCGAGCACGGAGTCGGGTGAGCGATGCCTGAACGCGATCGCCGCCGTCGCGCGGGCCGCGCGCTGATCCACGTCTCGCTCGAGCGCCGCCGCGCTTTTCGCTGGCTGCTCCTCCCCGCTGCGCTGCCCTCGCTCGCGTGGGGCGCCGCGGCGCGCGTGGCATCGGCGCGCCTGTGGCCTTCGCGCGAGTACACCCGCCTGATCATCGAAGCGCCCGCGCCGATCGCGCACCGGCTTGTGACGCAGCGCGAGCCGCCCCGCGTCGCGCTCGAGCTCGACGGCGTCGACGATCCGACCGAGCTCGAGGTCCTGCCGTTCCGGCTGCAGGCGTCGGATCCCTACATCGCGGCCATCGGGCTGACGGTCCCCGTGCCCGGCTCCGTGCGCCTCCTCCTCGACCTCAAGACCGAAACGCAGCCGCAGCTCTTCGCGCTCGCGCCGGTCGCGGGCTTCGGGCATCGCCTCGTCCTCGATCTCTACCCGCTCGCGCCGCTCGATCCGCTGATGGCGGCGCTCGAGCAGAGGAGGGCGGAGGAAAGCGCCGGCGCGAGCGCGGCGCCGGAGCGGCCGGCGCCGGCGGGAGGCGACGCGAAGCGGGCGGGCCGCCGCAAGATCCTCGTCGCGATCGATCCCGGGCACGGCGGCGAGGATCCCGGCGCGATCGGGCGTCGCGGCACCTACGAGAAGAACGTCGTCCTCGCCATCGCGAAGCGGCTCAAGGGGCGCATCGACGCCGAGCCCGGCATGCGCGCCACGCTGACCCGCGACGACGACTACTACGTGCCGCTCGCGATGCGCGTGCGCAAGGCGCAGGCCGCGCGGGCGGACCTGTTCGTGTCGATCCACGCCGACGCTTTCCGCGAGCGCAGCGCGCGCGGCTCGTCGGTGTTCGCTCTGTCGGAGCACGGCGCGACGAGCGCGGCGGCGAAGTGGCTCGCCCAGAAGGAGAACGCTGCGGACCTGATCGGCGGGGTCAACCTGGACTCGCGCGACCCGGTGCTCGCGCGCACGCTGATCGACCTCTCGCAGACGGCGCAGATCAGCGACAGCCTGAAAGTCGGGCGCCACGTGCTCGACGGCATCGGCACCGTCAACCCCCTGCATCGAGGCGCGGTCGAGCAGGCGGGATTCGCCGTGCTCAAGGCGCCGGACATTCCGTCGATCCTGGTCGAGACCGCCTTCATCTCGAATCCCGACGAGGAGCAGAAGCTCAGGAGCGAGCGACACCAGGCGCAGTTCGCCCAGTCGATCCACGACGGAATCCGCCGCTACTTCGCGGGCAACCCGCCGCTCGCGCGGGGCCGGTCGGCGTGACGCCGGGCGGCCCCGACAGGCCCGTCGAGGGTCGGCTGCAGGACCTCAGGAAGGCGCGCGCGTCCGCGCCGGCGGCGGGGCGTCCTTGTTGATCCACTTCATCCCGGCAGCGATCGCGACGAGGACGAGCACGTAGAACAGCATCTGCATTCCGGCTGGCCGGGCGTCGTAGCCGACGAGCCCGTGCAGCAGGGTGCCCACGATCGAGGTCTGCGGCAGGACCGTCGAAGTGTCCCACAGCGGCGCCGCGAGGCTCGGCAGGACGTCGGCCTGGATCAGAAAGCGCGCTGCCTGCGAGGCCAGCCCCGCGGCGAGGAAGAGCACGAGCACGGCGGTCGCGGTGAAGAACCAGCGCAGCGGGATGCGCAGGAGCCCCCGGTAGAGCAGGTAGCCGACGGCGGCGCCGCCGGCCACCCCGGCGAGTCCGCCCGCGAGCATCGGCAGCGACGCGCCGCCTTCGGACGCGGCAATCCCGTAGAGGAACAGCACGGTCTCCGATCCCTCGCGCAGCACGGCGAGGCCGACGACGATCAGGAGCACGGAACACTCGCGCCGGCCGTCGCGGATCGCGTGTCCCACGTGGCGGGCGTTCTGCGCGAGCTCCGCGCCGTGCGACGCCATCCAGAGGTTGTGCCACGCGAGCATGAGCACCGCGATGCCGAGCACCGCCGCGTTGAAGAGCTCCTGGCCGACGCCGCTCGCCATCGCCGCGATGCGCTCGGTGCCGAGCGCGACGATGCCGGCGCCGACGAGCCCGGCGACGACCCCCGCGCCGAGCCACGTCGTGCGGCCGGGAACGCTGCGCGTCGCGGCGGCGACGATGCCGACGATCAGCGCAGCCTCGAGGACTTCGCGGAAGACGATGATGGCTGTGGCGAGCATGGGGCGAGTCCGGCTACTTGGCGACGATCGTGCCCTTGGCGGTCTTCTCGTTGTACTCGCCGACGAAGGAATAGCTGCCGGGCTTGAGCGGGCCGACGAAGATCGTCGCGGTCGACTTGCCCGCGATCACCTTCTCGCGGTTGAGCGACGGACTCTCGAACTCCTCGGGCGTCGCGTCGCGGTTCTCGATGACGAGCTTGACCTTCTTGCCCGCGGGAACGGGCACCTCGGACGGCTCGAACTTGTGGTTCTCGATCACGATCCTGAACTCGTCGTCGGCGGCGAGGACCGGGTTCGTCCCGAGGAGGACAAGGGCTGCGGCGAAGGCCAGCAGGGGGGTGCGCATGAGGGCTCCGGGCAAGAGGACGAGGCTCCAAGCGCAAATGATAATGATTCGCATTCGTGGTGACAACCCCCCCCCGGGGCGGCTCCCCAACAGGCCGGCTTCAGGGGCGGCCGAGGCTCGCCGGGTCGAACTCGAGCGCCTGGCGGCGGAGCTCGCGGTCGAGCGCGTCGACGTTGTCGGGGCGCACCCGATGGCGCTCGCCGCAGGCCTCGGCGATCAGCCACTCGTTGACCGACGGCGCGAAGTGGTAGAGATCCGTGTAGCGGTCGAGGTCGTGCGTGACCTCGGCGACGCCCTGCAGGTCGACCACGCGGACGTTCGGGAGGTCGCGCGTCGTCGCGAAGACCCAGCGCTTGAAGCCGAGCGACACGTCGAGCTGCCGGCGCTGGACGAAGTCCGCCCACACGACGATCGAATAGGGCGGCCAGACGAGGTCGAACTCGGTTGCGGGATGCGCGCGGAGGAGCGGCAGGAGATTGCGCGTGAAGCTCGCCTGCATGCCCGCGAGGTCGCGCGACGGCTGCTGGAACTGCGCATTCAGGTCGCGCGGATCGAGCCGGCGCACGACCTCCTCCCGCCCGAAGCGCTTCTCGTCGGCCCACCACCACGGCGCGTCGGGATCGCTGCGGAAGCGCTCGCTTGCATCGCCCCGCACGATCCGCCACGATCGCACGAGCACGCCCCAGGAGAGCACGTACGGAAAGTCGTTGGCGGGATTGCGGTCGTAGAAATAGGCCGGCAGAGGGCCCGCGAGCGGGTTGCGCTGATCGGGTGCGCCGGAGAATTCGTTGAAGTCGAGGACCAGGATCACCCGCACGAGGGGCTTCGCGGCGAGCGCCGTCGACACGATCAGCGCCTGCTCGCTCGCGGTCAGCGCCGGCATCGCGACGTTGAGCCCCGTGCCTCCGCACGCGCGCCCGATCGCGCTGTTCCGCGTGTTCTCGACGATCGACGACCCCGAGAGCAGCGTGTCGTAGCGGGCGTGCTTCGCGAGACCGGGCGCGATGTAGCGGTGGAACGACGTGTAGAAGCGCGGCGGGAACGTATCGGCGAGACGATACTGCTGGAAGGGGTCGATCCACGCGTTGAAGCCGCCGACCGCCGCGAGCAGCGCGACCGCGGTGCCGAGCGCCGCGAGGAACCAGCGCCGCGCCGCGCCGATCGCCGGATCGAGGCCGTTCATCGGCGGCTCAGAAGTTGAAGTAGAGGAAAGGCGTCGGGCGCGCGAGCTGCAGCACGCACAGCGGCACCGCGATCGCGACGAAGGCGCCGAGCGCGAAGGTCGGGCGGAACCCTTCGACGAGCGCGTTCGAGTTCGCGCGCCGGAACACGACGAGGAGCCCGACGAGCGGTGGCACGAGCGCCCACGCGGGCGGGACGGCCAGCGTCTGGCCGAGCCGTCCCGCGACCTCGCCGAGCCAGGCGAGCGCGCCCTGTGGCGGCGCCGCGTTGCCGCCCGCCATCGCATTCA
>DASQBO010000184.1:0-18426 GCA_035635175.1 Casimicrobiaceae bacterium
GCCGATGCGGCTTTCTCGCTTGTTCCGTATTGCGCCAAGCAAACAGCGCGCCAATTCGCGTGCTTCGAGGCACGATTCAGCAATGAAATGTGGTTGTAGTGACCAATAGGTGCCGCACGACACAAGAAGACGCTGATTCGCCCTCGCGTCTGAAAAGAGGGCAAGGAAAGCTGCGAGATGCCGCGGCGGCCCATGCGGACGGACAGGGGCCGCGATTCGGCCGGCCTCTACGCGATCCGCGCTGGCCAGAACGCGCGTCCTGCGCCCACGAGACCGCAGCGACTGCCGCACGAGGCGAATCGCGGTGGTCGCCGGCGGGCCGCTCCAACGTTCACCGTGCGTTAACTGTCGTCCTTTGATCTCGGTCAGCTTGCGCCCGGAGCGCCATGGATCGCCGATTGCGCCAGGTCAAATCGCGCCGCCACGGCAGGCGCACGATACGCGGCGGAGCGGCCGACGAGTCATGCAATCCCCAACCGCTCCTCCTCTAACGGCCGCCTTCGGGCGGCCTTTTTTTGACTGCTGCGCGGGTCGGAATGATCCCGAGGACGGCACGCCGCGCGCACCGGCCGCCGCGACGGCAGCGATCTCGGGTGGCCAAAGAGCGGCCGGAGCGGTCTCCGGGCCGATGTCGATGGGTGGTTGCCCCCCTTTCGAGCCGCCCGGGTCATGTCGGCCTGACTTACACAACCGCGACTCGCACCTTACGTGGACTCCATTAAGCTCATGATCCGGATCGCCTTCCCTCGGGTGCCACGGTTCTTGCTCGGGTAACGGCCGGAACTCGGGGAGGGGAAAGATGGATTCGCACGGGGGCCGCGATCAGGTTGGCAGCGTTGCCGCCCGGCGCTCTGATCGTCGCGCTGCCGAATCCGCTTCTCGATCGCGGTGTCGGGACGGGGCACCTTGTCGGGCGGTGCTTGGCAATGCAGCTCTACGGCGTTCAGGGCCTTTGCGCAACGATCTCGGGCGGCGGCAGCGGGCGGGAACGCTGGCCCGCGCTCTCCGAGTTGAGGGCCGGTTACCCCTTTTGGGTATCTTCACTCCAGGCAGTTTGACGGCTAGGATTGCCGCTGCTGCCAAGCCGGCAACCGCACCGGCAGGATAAGAGGTCAATAACGCGCCTTACTGAGATGGTGGCGCGATCGGGGGGTGCCGTGGATTGGATTTTGTTGGGCATCGTGGCGTGGATTCTCGGCGTCCTCTTCGTGATGGTCCTGATGCGCATCGCCGGCGATGGGGATCGCGCCGCGCGGCATGCGCACAAGAAGGTTGACCCGTACGCCGACGTCACGATTACGCGCAGCGGCTGAGCTCGCACGACCACGCCCTCGCCCAAGGCAGCCACCCCGGATGACCGGCGCTTGCCGCTAACGGCGCGTCCGCGCGCGGACACGGCGCGGCGCGGATGACCGAAGCGCCACCTCGCATCGCCTCGCAGCCGATCGGACATCGACAATCGCATCCGGATCCAGCGTCCCGGTGAATCGGCGTCGTCCACGGCTGGCGGGAGTTCGTCGACACAGGGCGCCTCCGCCACGAGCGGCAGCCAGTTGGCGGGCTGGACACGTCGGGCCATGCCTTCGATCCCACCCTCGAAGACCGACGTCGACGCATGCCGCCGCTGCGAGCTGTGGAAGCGCGCGACGCAGGGCGTGCCGGGCGAGGGCGCGCGGCGCGCGCGGCTGCTGCTCGTCGGTGAGCAACCCGGCGACGAGGAGGACCGTCAGGGCAAGCCCTTCGTCGGCCCCGCGGGACGCGTGCTGCGCGGCGCGCTCGCCGAGGCTGGCATCCCCGGCGAAGACGTCTTCGTCACCAACGCCGTCAAGCACTTCAGCTGGGAGCCCCGCGGCAAGCGGCGCATCCACAAGACCCCGACGCAGCAGCAGATCGCTGCGTGCATCGACTGGCTGGACGCCGAGATCGCAGCCATCCGGCCCCGCGTCATCGTGACCTTGGGGGCGACAGCGCTGCGCGCGATTCTCGCGAAGAAGGTCGCGGTCGGCGCGGCCCGTGGCGAACCCCTGACGCATGCGAGCGGCACGCACGTGGTCGCCACGTGGCATCCCTCCGCCATCCTCCGAGCGCCCGACGACGCGGGTCGGCCACGGCTCCACGCCGATCTCGTCGCCGACCTGAAGCGCTCGCGGGAGCTCGCGCAGCAATCGTAGGGCGCCCTCCTCCTTTGTGGTGCGCGGGCTCGCGCCCCGCGCCGAACGGTATAGTCTCGCCCGGGGTCGCGCGCGATCCCGGACGAATACACACGCCACGAAAGGAAGGTCCACCATGACGAACCCGGCGCCGCCCGACCCGGTCCGCGAGATGCGCGACTGGTGGCACACGTCGATCATCGACATGCAGCCCGGCATCATCCGCTTCCGCGGCTACGCGATCGAAGAGCTGATCGGCCGCGTGACGTTCCCGCAGATGATCTGGCTCCTGACGCGCGGCGAGCTGCCGAGCGCGGCGCAGGCCAGCCTCCTCGACGCGGCGCTGATGGCGGGCGTCGATCACGGACCGCAGGCGCCGAGCATCGCGATCGCGCGGATGGCGGCAACCTGCGGCGTCGGCCTCAACAACGCGATGGGCTCGGCGGTGAACGTGCTGGGCGACGTTCACGGCGGCGCCGGCGAGCAGTCGGTCGAGCTGTTCGAGGACATTCTGCGCCGCATCGAAGCCGGAGCGGCGGAGGTGGCGGCAGTGGAAGCCGGACTCGCGGCGTTCGTCGCCGCGCACGGCAAGATCATTCCCGGCTACGGGCACCGCTTCCATCCGCTCGACCCGCGCTCGCCGCGACTGCTCGAGCTCGTCGACGAGGCGGCGGCGGCCGGCGCGGTGTCGGGCAGGTACGCGCGCATCGGCCGCGCCATCGAGGCCGCGCTCGAGCGCGAGAAGGGTCGCCGCATCCCCATGAACATCGACGGCGCGACGGCCGTCATCTACGCGGAGCTCGGCTTCCCGCCGCCGCTCGCACGGGGCCTCTTCTGCCTCTCGCGCTCAGTCGGCATTCTCGCGCACGCGTGGGAGCAGACACAGCAGGGCGGCCGCAACAAGGGCCCGATACCCCGCCGCTACGTGCCGACGTACGACGGGCCGCCGCCGCGGCCGGTCCCCCGCACCGCCTGACCGCTGCGCCGAGGCCGGTCCTCAGCCGGTGCGTGCGCCCGCCGATGTCGCACCGGCGACCAGATCCGGCCGCGCCCGGGCCTCGGCAGCGCGCCGCACGATGCCGATGTGCTCGCGCAGCGTGTACGCCTCGCTCGCGTAGCTCGGCGGCGCGCGGATCTGCGCGGCGGCCTGCTCGATCCGATCGAGGTCGCGCCGCCACTGCTCGACGGGCGCCGTGCCGGTGCGGCTTCGGATGTCGCGCTCGAGCAGCGCGAGCTCGCCGTAATAGCGGAAGATCCGCGAGCGGACGCGCCAGCGCAGCAACTGCGGCAGGTAGTTGACGAGCGGGATCAGGATCGCCAGGAGCGGCACGACGAGAATGATCGTCCGCTCGACGACCGTCGCGATCCAGAACGGCAGGTAGCGATGCAGGAAGCTCGGCCCGAACTTCCGGTGCCGGTCGGCCTCGACCGAGACCGGAAGGTCGACCGGCGCCGTTCCGGGAAATTCGCCGGCGGCTTCGAACGTGCCCTGCGCACCGTGGACCTCGCGCGCCGCGTCGAGCAGCAGATTGACGAGCGCGGGGTGAAGGTCCTCGCGCGCCACCAGCATCGCCTTGGTCGCGATCATCTCGACCTCGCGCTCCGGAATGTCGCGCGCGAGGTCGACCGTGCCCGCCGGCAACGTCAGGCGCGTGACGTAGGGGAAGCGCCGCGCGTAAGCGTCGGCCCGGATGAGACTCGCGAGACGGAGACCCGGATCGCGCAGCGCTTCCTGGATGAGCGGCGTGGATGCGCCCCCGACGAAGAGCGCGGCATCGAGGCGGCCCGCGCGAAGCTCGGCCAGCGCATCGGCGCCCCCCGCGTCGGCGAGATCGGCGTTGCGGGCGGTGATGTCGTTGGCGGCAAGGATCGGCTCGATGAACGCGCGCGTGCCGCTGCCCGCCGCGCCCACGGCGATCCGCTTGCCGACGAGATCGTTGACCTGCGCGAACGCGACCGCCTTGCGATGGAAGAGCCAGAGCGGCTCGTAGTAGAGCGTGGCGATCATCACGACGCGACCGTCGTCCGCAGGCGTCGCGAGGCCGCCTTGCGTGAAGGCCACGTCCACCCCCGATTTCGGGTCGCGCAGAAGCGCGAGATTCTCCTCGGCGCCGTTCGTCGCTCGCTCCTCGACCGCGACGCCGTCGCGCGCGAGGATCTCGCGATAGCGCAACGCGTAACGGTGGTACATCCCGAAGCCGGCACCCGAGGCGAGCACGATGCGGCGCGGCGGCGCGGGCTGCAGGAAGTGGATCGAGGCAGCGACGACGGCCACGACGACCAGCGCGACCGCCCACAGCGCGCGTCGCAGGTCGCGCCGCGATTGGGCGTCGAGGTCGTGATTGCGGAACTTCATCTTGCGAGGGCGGCGGGCGGGGGCGGGAGCTTAGCACGGCGTGCGCGGACGCCGCCTTGCGCCACGTACGGCACAGGAGGAAAATCCGGCCGGCATGTCTTCCTCTCCGGCCGTCGGCCGACTGTCCCCGGCCGGCATTCCTTGCCGGTCGCATGCCCGTTCACTTCCCCGAGATGCCGATCCCGACTCGCTCGCGGGTTACGTCCGCGCCCCGATGGCCATGACGGGAGCCGCGGCGCTGCGATTCGGAATCGATCGCCTCGAAGCGCGCGGTGCGCGCGTGTTCGGCTGGGGCTGGATCGCCGACCCCGCGCGCCCGATCGCCGACGTCGCGCTCCGCGTGTCGGGCGACGGCTGGCAGCGGACGCTGCCCGCGAGCTTCGGCATGGCGCGCGACGACGTGGAGCGCGCGTATCCGGACCTCCCGCACGCGCGGGCGTCCGGATTCGTCGTCACCGGGTACGCCGGGCGTCCGCCGATCCGGCAACTCGTGCTGGAGCTCGCGTACGCCGGCGGCGAGCGGCGCGAGATCGACGTCACGGCATCGCTCGCGCGCGATCGCCCCGAGACGCGCAAGTGGCGAGAGCTGCGCTGGCTCGCGGGCGCGGCGTGGCGCCGCCTGCGCCACGGCGACCTCCGCGGCATCGTGCGCCGCGTCCGCGCGCAGAACTACGTCGCGCCTTCGCTCGACGACCTCGACATCGCCGCGACGCTCGTTCCGCAGCTGCCGCCGGGACGGCCGCTGACGATCGTCTTCGACCACAACATGGGCGGCGGCGCCAACCACTACCGCCGCACGCTCATCGCCGAGCGCGCCGCTGCGGGCGGCGCGATCCTGCTCTGCACGTACAACCTGCCGACGCTCGACTATCGTCTCGCGCTGCACGTGCCGGAAACGGACGAGCGGACGTTCCGCCTCTCGACGTTCCTCGTGCTCGAAGCGCTCTTCGAGCGCGTGCCCGTCGCCGAGCTCTTCGTCAACAGCCCTGTTTCGTTCGACGAACCGCTGTTGTTCGCCGAGTGGATCGCACGGCTCCGCCGCGAGCATCCGGCGACGCGGCTCGTGGTCACCGCGCACGACCACTTCTCGGTGTGCCCGTCGTTCGTGCTGCTCGACGCCGACGGGCGCTACTGCGGCGTGCCGACGCTCGACGTCTGCGCGCAGTGCCTGCCGCGGCATCGCGCGAGCTACGTGACGCTGTCGCCGCCGACGACCATTCCGGAGTGGCGCGCGTCGTGGGGCCGCTGCCTCGCCGCCGCCGACGAGATCCGCTGCTTCTCGGCGGCGACGCGGAAGCTCATCGCGCGCGGCCATCCGACGCTCGATCCCGCGCGGCTCACGATCGTGCCGCATGCGCTCGACTACCGTCCCGAGCGGCGCCCGACGCTCCGGCACGCGGCGCCGCTCACCGTCGGCGTCTTCGGCAACATCAGCCCGCAGAAGGGCGCGCTCGTCGTGCGCGACGTGCTCGCGGCGCTCGCCCGCGACCGCCCCGACGCGCGCGTCGTCGTCGCCGGCACACTCGACGTCGCCGTCGATTCGCCCCAGCTGCGCGTGCTCGGGCCCTATCGCCGCGAGGACATGGTCGGCCTGATCGAGGCGCACGGGATCAACATGATCCTCTTCCCGTCGGTCTGTCCGGAGACGTTCTCCTACGTGGTCGAGGAGATGATGCTGCTGCGGATGCCGATCGTCGCGTTCGATCTTGGCGCCCCGGGCGAGCGCCTGCGCGGCTACGAGCTCGGCCGGCTCTGTCCCGCCGTCGACGCCGCGGCGGCGCTCGCCACGATGGCTCGCTTCCACGACGAACTCGCCGCGCGCGAGGCCGCGGTCGCGCACGAGGGCTGACGATGCCCCCCGCCCTGCACGTCTTCACGTCCGCCGCGGTCAACTATCTGCCGAAGGTGCGCATCCTCTGCCGCTCGCTCCGGCAGCATCACCCCGAGGCGGTGATCCACGTCGCGCTCGCCGACGAGCGGCCGGCGTGGCTCGACGTCGCCGGCGAGCCGTTCGACGACGTGCTCGAGATCGGCGAGCTCGGCATCCCGGACTGGCGGCCGTGGACGTTCACGCACGGGATCGTCGAGCTCGCCACGGCGATCAAGCCCTTCGCGCTGCGCCGCCTGCTGGACCTGCCCGAGTGCCGGACGGTCCTCTATTTCGACCCCGACATCGTGCTGTTTTCGCGGGTCGACGACATCCTCGCCACGCTCCGCACCGCGAACGTCGCGCTGACGCCGCACCAGACCACGCCCGAGCACGGCCTCGAGGCGATCCTCGACAACGAGGTCGCGAGCCTCAAGCACGGGATCTTCAACCTGGGCTTCGTCGGGGTCGCGAACACCGACGAGGGACGACGGTTCGCCGAATGGTGGAGCGAGCGGACCTACCATCTCTGCCGCGCCGAGGTTCCGAACGGCCTCTTCACCGACCAGAAGTGGATCAACTTCGCGCCGGTCTTCTTCGACGGCGTGGCGATCGTCAAGGCGTCCCGCCACAACGTCGCGACGTGGAACCTGACGACGCGCCGGATGACGGGCGACTTCGAGTCGGGCTTCGCCGTCGACGGCGAACCGCTCGGCTTCTATCACTTCACCGGGTTCGACAGCGGCGCGCACAAGATCATGGCGGTCAAGAACGCGGCCGCGAGCCCGGCGGTCGCGAAGCTGATCGCGTGGTACGCGCGCGAGATCGAGGTCGCCGAGCACGACCCGGTGAGCCAGTGGCCGTGGGCGTTCGGCCGGTATTCGGACGGCACGCCGATCGCGGCGGCGCATCGCTGGCTCTACCGCGAGCACCGCGACCTGCAGGCGGCGTTCCCCGATCCCTACGACGCTACGCCCGGGGCGGCCACGTTCCTCGGCTGGTGCGAGACCGAAGGACGGCTGCGCTTTCCGCAGCTCTTCGCCCCGAACGCCGACCTCGCGTCCGCCCCGCCGCCGCTCCAGTCGCGCGTATCGCTCGCGGCGATGATGCGGCTCTCGCTGCTGATGCTGGCGCCGCGCGGCGGCAAGCCGCTGCGGGACCGCCTCTACCGGATGTTCCGGCGCGAGGGCTGGCGCGGCTTCGCGCGGCGCCTGCCGCGGCCCCCCGCATGACGGCGATCCCGGTCGACGTCGTCGTGCCGGTGCACTCGGGCTTCGCCGCGACGCGGCGCTGCCTCGACAGCGTGCTCGCGGCTCGCGTGCGGACGGGATTCGAGACGGTGGTCGTCGACGACGCGACGCCCGAGTCCGCGATCGCGCGCTACCTGGACGGGCTCGCCGGCGCCGGCCGCATCACGCTCCTGCGCAACGAGCGCAACGTCGGCTTCGTGGCCTCCGTGAATCGCGGGATGGCGCTGCACGCGGAGCGCGACGTCGTGCTGCTCAACAGCGACACCGAGGTCGCGAACGACTGGCTCGATCGCCTGCGGGCCTGCGCCGAGCGCGACTCGCACGTCGGAACGGCCACCCCCTTCTCGAACAACGCGACGATCTGCTCGTATCCGTTCCCGGGCTGGATGGGGGCCGTGCCCGGAACGCTCGGGATCGCCGGGCTCGACCAGCTGTTCGCGAGCGTCAACGCGGACAAGAGCATCGATTTGCCGACGGGCGTGGGCTCCTGTCTGTACATCCGTCGCGCATGCCTCGAGCAGGTCGGGCTCTTCGACGCCGAGCGCTTTGGCCGTGGTTACGGCGAGGAGAACGACTTCTGCCTGCGCGCCGCGGCGACCGGGTGGCGTAACGTGCTCGCGGCCGACGTGTTCGTGTTTCACGAGGGTGCCGTGAGCTTCGCCGGCGAGCGCGAGACGCGGGCGGAGGCCGCGCTCGAGGCGCTCCTCCGCGCGCATCCCGACTATCTCGATCGCGTTCGTGCGTTCACCGAGGGCGATCCGGCGAGCCCGCTGCGCGCTGCCGTCGATGCAGCGCGTCTCCAACGTGGTGGCGACGAAGCGGCGTGCGTCGTGGCCGAGCGTGCGGAAGAGCGCCGCCAGCTCGTCACGCGGCTCGCCGAAGTCGACGCGCTGGCGCGCGAGCGCGAGACCGCAATCGCCGAACTGCGCGCCGCGCTCGCGCGCGCGGAGTCGATCGTCGGGTCGCGCGACGCGGAGTTCGCGACGCTGCGCACCGAGATCGACAACCTGCGGGCGGGCCTCGCCCACGCCGAGAAGCTCGCCTACGACCGCCTGCACGAGATCGAGCGCATCCACGCGTCGCCGGCGTGGAAGGTGCTCGCGCCGTTCCTGTGGCGCCGGTGACGGCCGTACAATCGCTTCGGCCCGGGTGGTGAAACTGGTAGACACAAGGCACTTAAAATGCCTCGCCTGCGCAAGCGGGCATGCCGGTTCGATCCCGGCCCCGGGCACCAGCACGTTGGCTCCACGGTCGCGGGTCGACCCCGCATCCTCCAAGCCACCGCGAAACAAATGAAACGCGGTCGGCCCTTTCGCGAAGTCGTTTCGCGCTGAAGGCTCCCTAGACTTGGTCTCCACGCGGCGCACCGCCGCGCGCCTCGGAATGGAGACTGTCATGGGAGCATTCCTTTCGCTTTGCTATGGCGCGGTCGTCTATCTGTTCTGCCTCGCCACGTTCGCGTACTCGATCGGCTTCGTCGGCGACATCGTCGTGCCCAAGTCGATCGACAGCGGCACACCGGGACCGCTTGTCGAATCGCTACTCGTCAATGTGCTTCTTCTCGGCCTCTTCGCCATCCAGCACAGCGTCATGGCGAGGAAGTCATTCAAGCAATGGTGGACGCGCATCGTCCCCCACGCCGTCGAGCGGAGCACCTACGTGCTCGCTGCGAGCCTCGCGCTGGCGCTCCTGCTCTGGCAGTGGCGGTCGATTCCCGAGCCCGTCGTCTGGAGGGTCGAGAACCCCGTCGCTTCCGGGATCCTTCATGCCGTGTTCTGGTCGGGGTGGGCGCTGCTGTTCTTCGCCACGTTCCTCATCAACCATTTCGAGCTCTTCGGCCTGCACCAGGTCGTCGCGCGAGCCGCGGGCCAGACGCTGCCGGAGTCGGAATTCAGGACGCCGCTCGTCTATCGCTACGTGCGCCATCCGATCTATCTGGGGTTAGTCCTCGCCTTCTGGTCGACGCCGGCAATGACCGCGGGCCACCTTCTGTTCGCGGTCGCGACCACGGGCTACATCCTGATCGGGATCTGGTTCGAGGAGCGTGACCTCGTCACGCAGTTCGGCGACAAGTATCGCCGCTATCGGGCAGAGGTCGGGATGCTCGTGCCCGGCCGGTGGGGGTAGTCCGGCGCGGCGCCAATAAAGAAATCGGGGCCGGGCTCCGGCCCGACCCCGACCTCGCTTGCGATCCCCCGGCGGATTATGGCTTGAGCTGCCCGCGGATTTCGCCGCCGGGGTTGGCGACGCTGTGCACGTTGACGTAGAGATCGCCCGCCTTGAACGCTTTCATCTGATCATCGCCGAGCTTCGCGCGACGTGCCAGCTCGAACAGCCGTCGCATGGGAAGCCCTACAACTTTATGGCGTACTTCATCGGCGGTGGGAAGTTCGCCTATTTCAAGACCCGCCACCCGGAGCGGTGGCGCTTCAGCGCGCGGGTCACGCCCGAGCGCTTCCTCGAGTTGACCGATGTTGCGGACGTGAAGCCGGCCAGGTACCGGGGACGTTTCCACCAGATCACGATCGTGGACGTCTCCCGCTTTCCCGAGGGCTTTCTCAGGGAGCTGGTTGAGGGGTCGTACGAAAGAGCGCGCGCCGCGTCGAGCGGCCGCAGACGGCTCGCACGTCGTCGCGCGTAGCCTCTCGCTCACCTCGATTGCTGGCCGAAGGCGGTACGCATACCCGGTCGCCGTCCCGTCTCGGAGCTTATCCGGCGCGTCCGCACGCCACGGTTTCTACGCCCCTCGAGAACCAAGGCAGCCGCCGGAGCCGCGATTTACACCGGCGACGATTGGCGACAGAATGAACCGAGGAGTGGCGAAGCTCAAAGAATCACTCCGCCCACGGGGAGAAGAAAAACCACCGGAGGAGCGCATGTGCAAACTGTGCGATGAAGGCAAGACGCAGGACCATCACGAGTCGCTGGGCAACTCGCGGCGCGATTTCCTGAAGGCATCCACCGCGGGCGCGGTTGCCGCCGCGGGTTTGAATTTCCTGACCGCGCCGGCGTCCGCGGCGCCCCCCGACGATCCGGGCCCGCCCGCCGACGCCGGCCGGCCGGGGCGCCGTCTTCTGATCCGCGGCGGGGCCGTGATGTCGATGGATTCGGCGGTCGGCGACTTCGCGAAGGCCGACGTGCTGGTCGAGGGCAAGAAGATCGTCGCCGTCGGGCCGGACCTGCACGCACCCGGCGCCGGCGTCATCGACGCGACCGGACGCATCGTGATGCCAGGCTTCATCGATACGCACCATCACCAGTTCGAGACCGCGCTCCGCAGCTTCCTCGCCGACGGGGTGCTGATCAACGACTCGTCGGGCTCGCCGAGCGGGACCACGACCTACTACGAATTCATCCTGAACAAGTTCGCGCCGGTGTACCGGCCCCAGGACGTGTACGTCAACGAGCTGTTCGGCGGCCTGAGCCAGCTCGACGACGGCGTGACCACGGTGCTCGACGTCTCGCAGATCCATCACTCGCCGCAGCATTCGGATGCCGCCATCCAGGCGCTGTTCGATACCGGGCGCCGCGCGGCGTTCGGCTACTTCGAGAGCGCAGGCAACTTCGGCGCCGGCGTTCCGGGGAATCAGTATCCGACGGACGCGACCCGCATCAAGACGCAGTGGTTCTCCTCGAGCGATCAGCTCGTCCACATGATCATGGGCGGCGAGGTCTACCTCGGCGACGCGACGACCGACCTCTCCTGGACCATCGGGCGGCAGCTCGGCCTGCAGATCGCGGCGCACATCCTCTCGCCGTTCGGGATCCGGCCGATCTTCGACAAGCTGGCGGCGGGCACGGGCGGGCTCGGCAACATCGGCATCGGGCCGGACAACCTGTTCATTCACATGACCGGCATGTCGGACCCGGCGTGGCAGAAGGTCAAGGAACTGGGTTCGCAGGTCTCGATCGCGTTCCCCATCGAGATGAACATGCGCCACGGCCAGCCGCCCATCCTCAAGATGCAGAGCCTGGGCCTGGAGCCTTCGCTGTCGGTGGACGTGGAGTGCACGATGACGGCGGACTTCTTCACGCAGATGCGCGTCTGCATGAACATGCAGCGCATGGTCGTGAACCAGATGATCCTGGAGCAAGGGACGTTCCTTCCGCCCTTCCCGGACCAGTGGCCGACGCCCGATCCCGCCCTGCCGCCGCTGCTGACGACGCGCGACGTGCTGCGCTACGGCACGATGAACGGCGCCAAGGCGCTGCGACTCGACGGCAAGGTCGGCTCGCTCACGCCGGGCAAGGAAGCCGACATCGTCATTCTCGACGCAACCGCGCTCAACGTGGCGCCGCTCAACCAGGTGCCGGGCGCGGTGGTCTCGCTGATGGACCGCACCAACGTCGAGACCGTGATCGTCGCGGGCAACGTGCGCAAGTGGAAGGGCAAGCTCGTCAACGTCAACGTCGACAAGCTGAGAAAGGAGCTCGAAGCCTCGCGCGACTACATCTTCAAGGCGGCCGGCATCCCGGTGGAGCTGTTCGGTCCGCAGTGAACGCGTTTCGCCGCGACGCCCGAGCGCGGGCAGCCCCGCTGCCCGCAACCTCGGACTCGTGGACTGCTGACCCGCAAATGCAATCGGGGCCGGGCTCCCGCCCGACCCCGACCTCGCTTGCGATCCGGCGGCGGATTACGGCTTTAGCTGCCCGCGGATCTCGCCGCCCGGGTTCGCGGCGCTGTGCACGTTGATGTAGAGATCGCCCGCCTTGAACGCCTTCATCTGATCGGGATTGAGCTTTGCCTCCGGCCCGAAGGTCCATCCGTTGTCGCCCTGCTTCGTCATCGGGACGATCACGGGGCCATTCTTGCCGGCGGCGCCCATGTGAATGTGCGCGGCGGTCCCGGCCACGCCCGAGGTCGTCACCGCGCCCTTGACGGCGCCGTCGTCGGCGATCGTGACGGTGCCGCTGCCCTTCGCTTGCGTATTGACGGCCGGGACTTCCTGACTGCCCGCCAGTTCGACCTTGACGTCCGCCGCGGATGCGACGCCGGCCACGGCCAGAGCCACGGCGATTGCCAGCGGGCGCCACGTCGCTTTCAGCTTTCCTTGCATTTATTACCTCCTAGTAGGTGGGTGGTCGTTGCGGCAGGTCGCTCGGTCGAGCGCCCAGGATTCCCGGGGTCGTCCGACCGGTTCGCCCTCCCGTCCCTGCCGAGCGAACGCCGCGTAAACAGTTGGACGCGACGAAAATTCCCCGGTTCCGGACTCAGCGTCGCATGCCGGGCATCCGGGAGAGGTCCCCCATGACCCGCTGCATCTGCTCGAACGCGCTGCCGCCGGACGACATGAGCCCCTGCATCGCGGACACGACGTTCTGCATCTTCGTGAGGTCGGGCAGCATCGCCATCGCGGCCTTGGCCTCCTTCGCGCCCGGCAGGTTCGCCGTCTTGGTCTCCATCAGCGCAAACAGGCGCTTCTGCACCTCGACGATCAGCTCGAACATCTGCCCCCAGTACTGCATCGACTGCTCGACCGCTTCCTGCGCGGCGCTTTGCCCGACCGCCATCAGCGACTGCACGTTCTCCGCCTCGGCCGCGCTGCGCGCCGTCTTCCGCTGCATCGAACGGGCGCGCTCCTCGCCCTCGAACTGCAGCTTGCGGACCTTCGCCGTGCTCTCGAGCGCGTTCTCGATCACCTCGAGCGCGAGCTTCGCGTTCGCCCGGTACATCTCGAACGCCTGCTCCGGCGTGAGCGTCTTCGCGTACTTCGCGAGCTGCCCAGGGTCCGGCATCCTGAACATGTCGGCCATCTTCGGCGCGGCGGCTGCGGGTTTCGGCGCGGCCTTCGCGCGCGGCTTCGCCCGCTTGCGCGCGGGCTTGCGGGTCGCGGCGGGCGTGGCGCGGGCGGACTTGGACGATCGTGCAGCCATGGTCGATGCTCCTGGGGTGGATGTGACAGCGCGAGCCGGCCGGCGGCCGCCGCGCGACGAGGGGTCCGACTATTCGACGCCCTCAGTGCTCCGGCGTCAATACGGCGGCGCCTGACACGGAGCCCGCCCGCAACCGGGCCAGCGCGTCGTTGGCGCGGGTCAGCGGAAAAGGCTCGACGTGGACCCCGAGCGGCAGCGCCGCGGCGAGCGCGAGAAACCCTTCGCCGTCGGCCCGCGTGAGATTGGCGACCGAGCGCACGACGCGCTCTCCCCACAGCAGCCGGTAGGGAAAGGACGGGATGTCGCTCATGTGGATGCCGGCGCAGACAACGGTGCCACCGCGCGCGGTCGCCGCGAGCGCAGACGGCACGAGCGCCCCGGCCGGAGCGAAGATCAGCGCGGCGTCGAGCGGCCACGGGGCCGTGTCGTCGCTGCCGCCCGCCCACTGAACGCCGATCTCGCGCGCGAAGCGCTGCGCCTCCGCGTCGCCCGGCCGCGTGAACGCGCAGACGGTCCGGCCCTGCGCCAGCGCGACCTGAGCGATCAGGTGCGCGGCCGCGCCGAATCCGTAGAGTCCGAGGACGCGCGCTTCGCCTGCCATCCGGTAGGCGCGATACCCGATCAGGCCCGCGCAGAGCAGCGGCGCCGCGTGGAGGTCGTCGTAGCGCTCCGGAAGCGGCAGCACGAACCGCGCATCGGCGGTCACACTGTCCGCGTATCCCCCGTCGATCTGGTAGCCGGTGTAGCGGGCGTCTGCGCACAGGTTCTCCCGGCCGGACAGGCAATACACGCAACGGCCGCAGGTCGCGCCGAGCCACGGGACGCCGACCCGAGTGCCGATCGCGGGGCCGGCGACGCCGGCGCCGAGCGCCGCCACCCGTCCGACGATCTCGTGGCCGGGAATCACCGGCACTTTCGGGTCGGGCAACTCGCCGTCGACCAGGTGGAGATCGGTCCGGCACACCCCGCAGGCGGAGACGTCGATTCGCACCTCGCCGGGACCGGGCTCCCGCCGCGGCAGCGTGCGCAGCACGAGCGGGCGACCTGGCCCGTCGCAGACCATCGCCTGCATCGTCGCGGCCATCGTGCGATCCGGAGTCTCGGCCACCGCGCGCCCTCGCCGCGGTGGAAGGGCTAGCGCACGCGGATCTCGCCGTCGAATTCCACGCGCAGCTTGAGCCCGTTGACTTCGAGCGTCATCCGCGCGGGAAACGCGTCGCCGCGGAGCGAACCGTCGGCCTGCCCCCGCGCGACCGCGTGCTCGATCTCGCGCTGCGACTGTACGCCGACCCGCTTCAGGAACTGGCGGATGCTCTGGTTCAGGGCTTCTTCGTCCATCGGGATCTCCGTTGATCGGCTACCACTTGGACCACTTCTGCAGCCAAAAGCACAGGCCGGCCGCGCCCACCCAGACCATGCCCATGATCGGCATCTCGGAGACGAACGTCCAGACGAGGGCGTTCACGAGGCAGAGCATGATGGCGAAGACGCCGACGAGGATGTTGGTCACGATCGGGGCAGAGCGCGTTGCCGCTGCCCGATTGTCTCATGCCGGGCCCCCGGTCCCGGCTGGTGCTCCCTCGCCGAGCCAGCGGTACATGACGTAGGCGTCGACGAAGCCGCGTGTGGGGTGCCGGAACGCGCGCGGAAGCGTCCCGACGATGGCGAAGCCCAGAGCCTCCCAGAGCGCCACGGCCGGCTCGTTCGTGCTCACCACGAAATTGAATTGCAGCGCGAGGAAGCCCGCGTCCTTCGCCCGGCGCAGGCAGTCTTCGCCCATCGCCCGCCCGACGCCCCGACCGCGAGCCGCGGAGTCGACCATGAACGAGGCATTGGCGACGTGCGAGCCGGGCCCGGGCTGGTTGGCGACGAGCTTGTACATGCCGACGACGCGGCCTTCGCTTCGCGCGACGAACGAGCGGATCCCGTCGCCGAACCAGTACCGGCGCGCCTGCTCGCGCGGCGTCTGCGGAGGCAGCGCGTAGGTGTCGCCGGCGGCTACGACTGCCTCGAAGATCGGCCACATCGCGGCGAAGTCGGCGGGCGCGGCGGGGTCGATGGCGAGCGTCATGGAAGGTCTGGAGGCGGACGCTTCGATATTGGCGCCTGCCTTCGGCTCCCGTCAAAGCGCCCCTGGTCCGGCTTGACGGCGGGGCGGAACCGCCTATAATCCGGGTACCGACTATTTATACGGTATCCGCCGTCTGGCCGATATGCCACCCCGCTCCCGCCGCCCCTTCGCCCACCTGAAACGGGTGCCCGCCGGCCTGCCGGAGGCTCCGGCCCGTCTCACGCCCCGGCAGCAGCAGATCCTCGACTGGATCCGTGGCCATCTCGAGGCCACGGGCATGCCCCCCACGCGGGCGGAAATCGCCGCGGGGTTGGGCTTTTCGACCGCGAGCTCGGCCGAGGACCATCTGCAGGCGCTCGCGAAGAAAGGCGCGCTCGAGCTCCTCCCCGGCACGTCGCGGGGACTGCGGCTGCGGGACGTCCCGGGCCTCCCGGTCCAGGGCACGCTGCCGCTCGTGGGGCGTGTCGCCGCGGGCAGCCCGATCCTCGCCGTCGAGAACGTCGAGGCGAGCTACCGGATCGACCCTGCGCTCTTCACGCCGCGCGCCGATTACCTGCTGCGCGTGCGCGGGCCGTCGATGCGGGACGCGGGCATCGCCGACGGCGACCTCCTCGCCGTGCACCGGACGGCCGACGCGCGCTCCGGCCAGGTGGTCGTCGCGCGACTCGGCGACGAAGTCACGGTCAAACGCCTGAAGCGCCGCGGGCGCGACGTGCTGCTCGTGGCGGAGAATCCCGACTTCGCGCCGATCGAAGTCGATCCGCGGCAGGGCTTCGCGATCGAAGGTGTCGCGGTCGGCCTGATCCGCGGCGGAAAAGGATGGTGAACCCATGAAAAAGAAGCTGCGCCGCGTCGACATGACCGTGCTCGAGGACCTGCCGAACGTCGGCCGGGCGATCGCCGCCGACTTCGTGCGGCTCGGCATTCGCACGCCGCGCGCGCTCGCCGGGCGCGATCCGTACGCGCTCTACGACGAGCTCAACCGCATGACCGGCACCCGCCACGATCCGTGCGTGCTCGACACGTTCATCGCCGCGGTGCGCTTCATGGACGGCGCGCCGGCGCGGCCGTGGTGGAAATACACGGCGGAGCGCAAGCGCACGCTCGCGCAGCGCACGGCCCAGGCAGCTTCACCGCCGCCGAAGAAGGCAGCGCCGGCGAACGGCGAGGCGAAGATCCTGGGCGCGTCGCTCTGCGGGCTCGGTCCCGTGTCGAAACGGATGCTCGCGGCGTCCGGCATCGCGTCGGTCGACGCGCTCCGTCGCCTGGGCTCCGTCGAAGCCTACCGGCGCGTGCGCTCGCACCACCCGCGCGCGTCGCTCAACCTCCTGTGGGCGCTCGAAGGCGCGCTCACCGGACGGCCGTGGGAGGACGTCGCGCGGAACGACCGCCTCTCGCTCCTGTTGCGGCTCGAGAACCCGCTCCAAAACCGATCCTGACTGAGGCTCGCCGGATCCTGCGCTTCGCCCGAAGCGCGGGGTCTGGCTCTCTTTCATTTTTTTGCTTCGAGGACTCATGCCCCACCCTATTCTCAATCTCGCCGACGTCGAGCTCGCGCCGCGCCCCCCCGCCTTCGCCGCCACCGGCTCCGCGGCCCGGCGCTACGACGCGCGCATGGGAGCGATCGCATCGCGCGTGGGCGCGCAGAAGCTCGGCTACAACCTGACGGCCGTGCCGCCGGGCAAGCGCGCGTTCCCGTTCCACAATCACCGCGTCAACGAGGAGATGTTCTTCGTCGTCGCGGGCACCGGGGAAATCCGGATCGGCGAGGCCGTGCATCCGATCCGGACGGGCGACGTCATCGCCTGCCCGCCCGGGGGCAAGGAGACGGCGCACCAGATCGTCAACACCGGCGCGACCGAATTGCGCTACCTCGCGGTCAGCACCAAGCTCTCGCCGGAGATCGCCGAGTATCCCGACACCGGCAAGTTCGGCGTGCTCGCCGAGCTTCCTCCGGGTCCGGACGGGAAGCCGCAGACGTTCCGCTACGTCGGCCGCGAAGGCCAGGGCGTCGATTACTGGGAAGGCGAGTAAGCCATTCCGTTCTTTCGGGGAGGAACGATGTACACGCTCTACGGCAAGAAAGGCTCGGGCTCGGCCTCGACGCAGGCGGCGCTGGAAGTGATCGGCGCGCCGTACCGGATCGTCGAGACCGCTTCATGGGACACGAACGAAGCGTTCGTCGAGCTGCTGAAGCTGAACCCGCTCGGGCAGATCCCCACGCTCGTGCTCGAGGATGGCAGCGCGCTCTCGGAAAGCGCGGCGATCCTGATCCATCTCGGCAGCGCGCACCCGGAGGCGCGCCTCCTCCCCGAGGATCCTTCCGCTCGTGCGCAGGCGATCCGCGGGCTCGTGTTCATTCCCGTGAACTGCTACTCGGCGATCAGCATCATCGATTACCCGGAACGCTGGTGCGCCAACGCCGACCACGACGAGGCCGTGAAGGAGCGCATCCGCGCGGGCACGCGCGCGCGGCTGCACAAGCATTGGGAGATGTTCGCCGACCTCTTCCCGGCGCGCCCGTATCTCGGCGGCACGGAGCTGGGAGCGCTCGATCTCCTGGCCGCCGTCGTGTCGAAGTGGGCGGGCACGCGCAAGCACCTGCAGGAGGCGCGGCCCGCGTTCCACGAAACGCTGCTGCGCATCGAGGCGCACCCGAAGGTCGCGCCGGTCTTCGCGCAGCACTGGTAGTAACCCCAAATGGGGGGAGGCCTCGCCTCCCCCGGTCCAACGTTTTTTTCCCCCAAGGAGAACCCCATGGCCGTGAAGCCGATCCCCGACGGCTACCATTCCGTCACGCCGTATCTCATCGTCCACGACGCCGCCGCGGCGCTCGACTTCTACAAGAAGGCGCTGGG
>DASQBO010000185.1:0-4769 GCA_035635175.1 Casimicrobiaceae bacterium
CGCCCTTCGTCACGAACTCGACGGCCTTCGCCTCCAACCCCTTCGCGATCGCGTCGCGCTCGGCGATCCCCTGCTTCGCCGCGAATTCGCGCACGTCCTGCGTGATCTTCATCGAGCAGAAGTGCGGGCCGCACATCGAGCAGAAGTGGGCGAGCTTGGCGCCGCCCTGCGGCAGCGTCTCGTCGTGGAACTCGCGCGCCTTGTCGGGATCGAGGCCGAGATTGAACTGGTCCTCCCAGCGAAACTCGAAGCGCGCCTTGGAGAGTGCGTTGTCGCGGATCTGCGCGCCGGGGTGCCCCTTCGCGAGGTCGGCCGCGTGCGCCGCGATCTTGTACGCCATGATGCCGTCCTTGACGTCGGTCTTGTTCGGAAGCCCCAGGTGCTCCTTCGGCGTCACGTAGCAGAGCATCGCGGTGCCGTACCAGCCGATCATCGCGGCGCCGATCGCGCTCGTGATGTGATCGTAACCGGGCGCGATGTCGGTCGTGAGCGGGCCCAGCGTGTAGAACGGCGCCTCGCCGCACAGCCGAAGCTGCTCGTCCATGTTGTGCTTGATCAGGTGCATCGGCACGTGGCCGGGGCCTTCGATCATCGTCTGCACGTCGTGCTTCCAGGCGATCTGCGTGAGCTCGCCGAGCGTGGCGAGCTCCGCCATCTGCGCCTCGTCGTTGGCGTCGTAGCCGGACCCCGGGCGCAGCCCGTCGCCGAGCGAGAACGCGACGTCGTACGCCTTCATGATCGCGCAGATGTCCTCGAAGTGCGTGTAGAGGAAGCTCTCCTTGTGATGCGCGAGGCACCACTTCGCCATGATCGATCCGCCCCGCGAGACGATGCCGGTCATCCGCCTGGCGGTCAGCGGAATGTAGCGGAGGAGCACGCCCGCATGGATCGTGAAATAGTCGACGCCCTGCTCGGCCTGCTCGATCAGCGTGTCGCGGAAGATGTCCCAGGTGAGCTCCTCGGCCTTGCCGTCGACCTTCTCGAGCGCCTGGTAGATCGGCACGGTGCCGATCGGCACCGGCGAGTTGCGCACGATCCATTCGCGCGTCTCGTGGATGTTCTTGCCGGTGGAGAGGTCCATCACCGTGTCGGCGCCCCAGCGCGTCGCCCACGTCATCTTCTCCACCTCCTCGTGGATCGACGAGGACACCGCGGAGTTGCCGATGTTCGCGTTGATCTTCACGAGGAAGTTGCGGCCGATGATCATCGGCTCGCTCTCCGGGTGGTTGACGTTCGAGGGAATGATCGCCCGGCCGCGCGCCACCTCGGCGCGGACGAATTCGGGCGTGATGACGTCGGGGATCGCGGCGCCGAAGCTCTGGCCGCGGTGCTGCCGCGTCACCTGCTCGGGAAGGGTCACCTGCATCGTCTCGCGCCGCAGGTTCTCGCGGATCGCGACGAACTCCATCTCCGGGGTCACGATGCCGCGGCGCGCGTAGTGCATCTGGGAGACATTCGCGCCCGGCCTCGCTCGCCTGGGCTTGCGGTGGAGGTCGAACCGCATCCCGGAGAGCGCAGCATCGGCGAGGCGCGCGCGGCCGTACGCGGACGTCGGCCCGGGAAGCTCGACCGTGTCGCCGCGCGCCTCGATCCACCGCGCGCGAAGCGCGGGGAGGCCCTGGCGGATGTCGATCGTCGCCGCGGGGTCGGTGTACGGGCCCGACGTGTCGTAGACGACGATGGGTGGATTCGTCTCCGCCCCGAACGACGCCGGCGTGTCCGACTGAGCGATCTCCCGCATCGGCACGCGCACGTCGGGCCGCGATCCTTCGACGAAGATCTTGCGCGAGCTGGGCAGCGGCGCGACCGCGGCAGCGTCGACGTGCGCGTCGCGCGCGTAGAACCGGTCGTTGGCGTTCATGGAAGGCTCCTCGACGAGAACGGCGCGGGGAGCGATGGCGGCGCACGCTTCCCTGCGCCGGCATTATCCGCACAGGTACCAAGGGTGTGCTCTCACCCGCAGGCGGCACCGCCCTGCAGGACCCCTAGCGTCGGACCGGACGTTACGCCAAACGTGCGGTCGGAGCAAGCCTCCGATCGGCCTTCGGCTGGCCGGGTTACGCAGCCGCGCGACTCAGGTCGCCAGCGCGATCTCCACGCGGCGGTTGCGGCGGCATTCGTTGCGGATCCTGACCACCCGGATGGCGCCAATCTCGGCGATGTTCCCCACATGCGTGCCGCCGCAGGGCTGCAGGTCGATGCCGGGGATTCGGAGCAGCCGGACCCGTCCCGCGGCGCGAGGCGGCTTGACGCTCATCGTCTTGACGAGCTCCGGCCGTGCGTCGAGCTCGGCATCGGTGATCCAGACCGTCTCGGTCGCGACGCCGCGCGCGATCAGTGCATTCGTTTCCCGCTCGATGGTCGCGGCGTCGAGGAGGCTCATGTCGATGTCGAAATCGAGGCGCGCCTTGTCGGGAGCGATGTTGCCCCCGGTGACCGGAGCCACGACCACGCAGGACATCACGTGCAGTGCCGTGTGCAGCCGCATCAATGCGTAGCGGCTCTGCCAGTCGATCTCGAGCGCGAGCGTTTCGCCGGGCATCGGCGGTCGCGTGGATGGCCCCAGGATGTGCAGCACGCTGTCGTGCGACTCGCCCTTGCGCGTATCGACGACGGCAATGCGCTCGCCGTCGCCGCACACGAGCACCCCCGTGTCCCCCGGCTGGCCGCCCCCCATCGGATAGAAGATCGTCCGGTCGAGCTCGATGCCGTGCTCGCTTACGCGCGCGACCTTCGCCCGCGTGGTCTTCAGGTAGGCGTCGCCGCGGAAGAGGAGCTCGGTGGTCATCGCGCGCGAGCGATGTCGAGGAGCGCGTTCACGTCGACGCGGGCAGGAGGCCAACCACGGCCAGCTCGCGCCGCAGCTGATCGGGCGAGCGGAAATGGATGCCGTGAAGGCCGAGCGCCGATGCGGCCTCGGCGTTGGCGGCGACGTCGTCGACGAACACGGCGCTCGCCGGATCGATCCCGTTGCGTTCGAGCAGGATCCGGAAGATTCGCGGGTCGGGCTTGATCACGCCGACGACGCCCGAGATGACGAGATCGTCGAACCACGAGAGGAAGTCGAAGCGCTCGCGTTGCGGGGGAAACGTCTCGGCCGACCAGTTCGAGATGCCGTAGACCGGAACGCCGCGGCGCTTGAGCTCGCCGAGGACGGCGACCGATCCTTCGATCGCGCCGGGGATCATCTCGTCGAAGCGGCGGCACCACGCCTCGATCAGGCCGAGCTTGTCCGCATGCTGTGGCAGCAGCTCGCGCGTGCCTTCCGCAAACGTCCGGCCCGCGTCCTGCCGCTCGTTCCATTCCTTGGTGCACACCGTGGCGAGGAACGCCTCCATCGCCCGCTCGTCGCCGGCGAAGAGCTTGCGGTAGAGGTGCCGCGGATTCCACTCGAGCAGCACGCCCCCGAGATCGAAGATGGCGACGCTGCGCCTTCCGACCGGCGTCACTTCGGGAACACGAGCCGGATCTGCGCGCGGAGCCGCCGGCAGGATCGTCCGCGGGATGATGTCCCAATCCCGTTGACGTGGACCGGATAGACGGGTTGGATGTTCACGACTTTCTGCGTGTCCGTCTCGGGGCCGAAATCTCTGCGTGTCCGTCTCGGGGCCGAAATCGAAGCTGGTATTGTTCTGGATCGGCACGCAGACTAGGCTGCCGACCGGGTTCCGCGCGAACTTCGCCAGCTTCGTGGCGGGGGCTTCGGGGCGGCGGATTCCGCGGCGGGGGGCGCTGATATCCTCGCCGGGCAACCGGCACGCGCAACATCGTTCGCGAAGAGGCCTCATGAAGACGTTTCGATGCGGAGGATAGCGCCGGGCCGCTGGAGCGTCCACCGCGCCGTCATGGCGATTCGCTTAAGATGTACGTCGAGATTGCCGTGCAATGAACATGGGATTGACCGCAAGCGACCCCGCGAGAATCGCCGCGCTCGACCGCGCCGGCGCGTGGTTCGATGCCGGAGGCCTGGCGGCCGAGCTCGAGCGGCGCGTCGCGTGCGCGACGGAGAGCACGAACCCCGAGCGCGCGCCCGAGCTCGAGCGCTATCTCACGCACGAGATCGGTGCCGCGGTCGCGCGGCTCGGCTTCGAGTGGGCGTTGTGGCCGAACCCCGTCGCGGGCGCGCCGCCGATGCTGTTCGCGGAGCGACGCGAGAACGCTACCGCGCCGACAGTGCTGATCTACGGTCACGGCGACGTGGTCGCAGGACACGACGCCGAGTGGGGCGGCGGCCGCTCGCCCTGGCGGCTCGCGGTCGAAGGGCGGCGCTGGTACGGACGCGGCACCGCGGACAACAAGGGACAGCACACGATCAACCTCGCCGCACTCGCGCGCGTGGCGGAGGCGCGGGGCCGGCTCGGCTTCAACGCGAAGCTCCTGATCGAGATGGGCGAGGAGGTCGGCTCGCCCGGCCTGCGCGCCGCGTGCGAAGCGCACGCCGACGCGCTCGCTGCCGACGTGCTGATCGCCTCCGACGGCCCACGCCTCGCTTCGTCGCGACCGACGATCTTCCTGGGCTCGCGCGGGACTTTCGACTTCGATCTCACGGTGGCGCTGCGCGACGGCGCCCACCACTCGGGCAACTGGGGCGGCCTGCTCGCGAACCCGGGGACGATCCTCGCGAACGCGATCGCGACGCTCGTCGACGGCCGCGGCAGGATCCTCGTGCCGGCGCTGCGTCCCCCACCCATTCCGGAGTCGGTCCGCCGCGCGCTCGCGCCGATCGAGCCGGGCGAGCCGGACGGGCCGGCGATCGACGCCGACTGGGG
>DASQBO010000186.1:0-7054 GCA_035635175.1 Casimicrobiaceae bacterium
TCGAGCACCGGCGCGATCATCTTGCACGGGCCGCACCATTCGGCCCAGTAGTCGACGAGTACCGGGGTCTGCGATTGCAGGACGTCCTTCTCGAACGTCGCGTCGGAAACGTGCTTGATCTGGCCGCTCATGGAATTCCTCTAAATGGGGACCGGCCCTCCGCCGCCGACGGAGCTCCGGGATGAACCTACGGTAGCCCAACGCCCGAGCCCGTGCAAGCGCCGGCGTCCCGCTGCCCAAGTATGGGGACGGCTTTGCTAAAATCAACGCTTCGCCGCCGACCCGCTCGGGGCCCGGCCGCACGCCCCGCGCCGCCGACATGACCTACGTCGTCACCGAAAGCTGCATCCGCTGCAAGTACACCGATTGCGTCGACGTGTGCCCCGTCGACTGCTTCCGGGAGGGCCCGAATTTCCTGGTCATCGACCCTGACGAATGCATCGACTGCACGCTGTGCGTTGCCGAGTGTCCAGTCGAAGCGATCTTCGCCGAGGACGACGTCCCCGACGACCAGAAGCACTTCACCGCGCTCAACGCGGAGCTCGCGAAGGTGTGGAAGCCGATCATCGAGCGCAAGCCTGCGCCGGCCGACGCCGACGAGTGGAAGAGCGTCCGCGACAAGCTCAAGTTCCTCGAGAAGTGACGCGTGCCCGGCGCGGCGATTGACCGCGCGGGCCGCAACCCCTAGAATCGCGCAGTTTTTTCGCGCCCTGCGCGCGGGCCGGCGGACCTTGGTGGCCGCGGTCCGGACCGGTGGAAATCCCATGACGAATCGATCGAGTTGGAGCGCGGTGCTGTTCGCCGTCGCCGCGGCTGCCGCGGGTCAAGCCCTCGGGCAGGACGCCGCGGTGGGCAATCCCGTGGTGGGCGCGCAGAAGGTCCGGATGTGCCAGGGCTGCCACGGCATCGAGGGCTGGCGCACGGCCTTTCCCGAGGTCTACTCGGTTCCGCGCATTGCCGGGCAGCACGAGGCCTATCTCGTGAAGGCGCTCCACGAATACAAGGACGGCGACCGCAGCCATCCGTCGATGCGCGCCATCGCCGCGTCGCTCTCCGACAAGGACATCGCCGACGTCGCCGCGTACTACGCGCAGTCCGGCCCCACGGCGAAGGTGAAATGATGATCCGGCGCTCTCTCACCGTCCTGGTTGCGGCCGCCGTCCTCGGCGCCGCCGCGGGCGCGCACGCAGCGGATCTCGCGGCCGGCAAGGCGAAGGTCACCGAGGTTTGCGCCGCTTGCCACGGCGCCGACGGCAACAGCGCGTCCGCCGATTTCCCGAAGCTCGCCGGCCAGCACCCCGACTATCTCGCGAAGGCGCTGCGGGACTACGGCTCCGGTGCGCGCAAGAACCCGATCATGCAGGGTTTCGCGGCCGGACTCACGAAGCAGGACATCGAGAACGTGGCCGCCTACTACGCGGCGCAGCCGGCGGTGCTCCAAGCCCGCTACTGATCGCCCGAACCGTCGAAAAGGGCGCCCGCCGGGCGCCCTTTCTCGTTCGGGCCGGCCGCTACCGCTGCCGTTCGAGGCAGGCGAGGTAGAGCGCGGCGTCCGGCGGCGTTCCGTGCCGCTGCGCGGACCAGACGACCTCGCCCAGGCATTCGAGCACCGCGTGCAACGCCGCGTGCTCGTCGCCGCGCGCGGCGCGCAGCCGCTCGAATTGCGCCCGAATGCCAGGGGGCTGATCGATCGAGAGCTGCTCGGCGACCGCCAGGTGCAGCGCGAGGTGGAGGAACGGGTTGGTCTCGCCCCCTTCGGGCCCGTAATCCCGGTCGACGTGGGGCTCGGGCTCTTCGACGATCGGATGGAATTCGGGGTGGAGCGCGATCAGATCGGCGGCCATCCGCTCGAGGGCCGAGAGCGGCGCGCCGGCGCGATGCTTCCTCCATGCGTCGACCAGGAAGCGCCGCGCTTCGTCGCGGGTCGGCGCGAACATGGGCCGGAGCCTAAAGATTCTTGTGCCTGTACTCGCAGAGGTCGCGGATCACGCACTCCGCGCACTTGGGCGCGCGCGCGACGCACACGTAGCGGCCGTGCAGGATCAGCCAATGGTGCGCGTGCAGCTTGAACTCGTCCGGGACGAACTTGACGAGCTTCTCCTCGACGGCTTCGGGCGTCGGCGCCGGGGCGAGGCCGGTCCGGTTGGCGACGCGGAAGATGTGCGTGTCGACGGCGATCGTCGGCTGGCCGAAGGCGACGTTGAGCACGACGTTCGCCGTCTTGCGGCCGACGCCCGGCAGCCGCTGCAGCGCCTCGCGGTCGGCGGGCACCTTGCCGCCGTGCTCGCGCAGGAGGATCTCCGAGAGCGCGACGATGTTCTTCGCCTTGTTGTTGAAGAGCCCGATCGACTGCACGTAGGGGAGGAGACCGGGGACGCCGAGCTTCGCGATCGCCTGCGGCGTGTTCGCGACCGGAAACAGCTTTGCCGTCGCCTTGTTGACGCCCTTGTCCGTCGCCTGCGCCGACAGGACGACCGCGACCAGGAGCTCGAACGGCGTGCGATGCTCGAGCTCCGACTTCGGATGCGGGTTGGCCGAGCGGAACCGCTCGAAGATCGCGCGGCGCTTCTGCGGATTCATCGTTTTGCCTTCGCAGCCCACGTCTGGGCGGCCTGCGCGTCGCCACGGGCCGCCGCGATCGCGGCGAGCTCCGCGTAGACCTCCGGGTCGATTTCGCCTGCGCGCTCGAGCTCCGAGGCGAGCGCGAGCTGCATCGCCTCGGCCTCGTCGAGGCGGCCGAGGGCGCGCAGGCCGCGCGCGACGGTCCAGCGCGCGACGCGGGCTCGGCGGACATCGCCTGCCGCCTCGCGCGCGGCGAGCGCCTTCTGCCAGTACGCGAGCGCCGTCGCCGGGTCGCCCCGGTCGAGGTACGTCCAGCCGATGTTGTTGTAAAGCGACGCATCCCAGCGGCGCGCACGCGGGTCCCCGGCCGCCTGCGCGAGCGCCAGCGCCTTCATGTTCCAGTGGAGCTGCTCGGCCGCGGGGGCCGCGATGCCGAGCATGTGCGCCGCGTCGATCGCGTAGAACTCGTCGTCGGCGCAGTCGGCGAGGGCGAGCGCCTCGGCGAACAGCGGCACCGCGCGCTCGCGCGCGCCCGCCGAGTTGAAGACGCGCCCGCGCTCGAGCAGATAGCGCACGCGCACGTGCGACGGCATCCCGTCGAGCCGCGCCGCGACCGCGTCGAGCGTCGCGTGGGCGTCGGCGAACTTGCCCTCGAGGCCCTGCGCGCGCGCGATCTGCGTCGCGACGACGAGCGCCTGCGGCTCGTCGGGCTGCCACCGCGCGAGCGCCGCACGGAAGCGCTCGGCGGACAGCGCCGGTCGGTCGTAATCCCATTGCGCGTCGAGTTCCGCTGAGAACGCGGCGAGCGTGGAGGCCGCGGCCGCCGCGACGGCGGCGGTCCCGGCGAGCGCGAGCGTCGCGACCGCCCGTCCGATGCGCGTCACGGGGTTCGCCCGCGTGTGCCGGCCGCGGCGCGGCGCGCGCGCGCCCGCACGAAGGCCGCGGCGATCGCGTCCGCCTTCGACGGCACGACAGGCGACGCGGCCGCATCCTTTTGCTTCCGCACGCCTTCGCCTCGCGTTCGTGCTTCGCGAGCGGCGAAGCGCAGCCGAGCGCCGCCGGCGTCGGCGGGGCTCCACGCGCGTCCCGCGGCGACCATGTCGATGCAGTCGACCGGGCAGGGCGGCAGGCACAGCGCGCAGCCGGTGCAGAGCGCCGGCAGCACCGCGTGCATCCGTTTCGCCGCGCCGACGATCGCGTCGACCGGACACGCCGCGATGCACAGCGTGCAGCCGATGCACCACGCCTCGTCGATGCGCGCGACCTCGAGCGGCCCGGCCGCGCCGCAGACGGGATCGAGCGGAGCGACGGCGCGACCGGTCAGCGCAGCCAGCGCGGCGACGAGGGCGTCGCCGCCAGGCGGGCAACGGTTGATCGCCGCGCCGCCCGCGATGGCGTCCGCGTACGGCCGGCAGCCGTCGTAGCCGCAGCGCCGGCACTGCGTCTGCGGCAGGAGCGCGTCCGCGCGTTCCGCAAGGCCCGGGTTCGCCGCGATCGCCATGAGCTCCATTCTAGCGTCGGGGCGCCCCGGCGTTTGCTAGACTTCGATGGCGATCCCGCCCGACGTGGCGTCGTTCCCGTGTCCGCCAAGGTTCCGCATTTCGCGCCCGCGCCGCTCGTCGAGCGACCGCCGGTACCGGGCATCGTGCCGCGGCTCGCCGCATGGACGCTGCGCACCGCGGGCTGGAAGATCCGGCTCGCCCAGCCGGTCCCCGCGCGCTGCGTGGCGATCTTCTATCCCCACACGTCGAACTGGGACACCGTCATCGGCCTCTTCGCCAAGGCCACCATCGGCCTTTCGATCGGCTTCATCGGCAAGGACACGCTGTTCCGCTGGCCCCTGGCCCCGATCCTCGTGCGCTGGGGCGGCATTCCGGTCAACCGCCGCGAGCCCCACGGTTTCGTCGAGAACATCGCCGCCGAATTCGGAAGGCGGCGGCAGTTCCGGCTCGCGGTCGCGCCGGAAGGCACGCGGAGCCGCGCCGAGCGCTGGAAATCGGGCTTCTACCGCATCGCGCGCGCCGCGCGGGTTCCCCTCGCCCTTGCCTACATCGACTATCCCGCGCGCGAGATCGGCGTGGGCGCCTATCTCGATCTCACGGGCGACGAGGATGCGGACATGGCGCGGATCCGCACCTTCTACGCCGGCAAGCTCGGGCGGCATCCGGAAAGCCAGGGGCCGATCCGCCTGCACGACGGCGCGGCGAGAGGCGGGCGATGACCCACGACCACGATCACGCGGGGGCGCGCGCGGCGGCGACGGTTCGCGTTCTGTGGACGGCGTTCGCCCTGACCGCGGGATTCGCCGTCGTCGAGGCCCTCGGCGGCTGGCTCGCGGGATCGCTCGCGCTCATCTCCGACGCGGGCCACATGGTCACCGACGCGGCGGCGTTCATCGTTGCCCTGATCGCGGCCGCGGTGGCGCGCCGGCCCCCGTCGCATCGGGCGTCGTACGGCTATGCGCGCGCGGAGGTGCTCGCGGCGTTCGTCAACGCGCTCGCGATGCTCATACTCGTCGTCTGGATCGCGGTCGAGGCGGTGCAACGCCTGCTCGCACCCGTGCCGGTGACGGGACCGGTGGTGATGGCGGTTGCGGGCGCCGGGCTCGCCGTCAACGTTCTCGTCGCCTGGCTGCTCGCGCGTTCCGGAAGCGGCATCAACGCGCAGGGCGCGCTGCTCCACGTGTTCGGCGATCTCCTGGGATCCGTTGCGGCGCTCGTGGCCGGCGCCGTCATCTACGTGACCGGCTGGACGCCGATCGACCCGATCCTCTCGCTCGCGGTCGCGCTATTGATCCTGCGCTCGACGCTCGAGCTCCTGCGGCGGTCGACCGGCGTGCTGATGGAGGGGGTGCCGGCGCACCTGTCGTACGAGGCCATCGGCCGCGCACTCGCCGGCATCCCCGGCGTCACGGGGGTCCACGATCTCCACGTGTGGCACACGAGCGCGGAGCGCGTCGCGCTGTCCGCGCACGTGACGCTCGAGGACGGCACGGCGTGGCCGCGCGTGCTTGGCACGGCGCAGCGTCTGCTCGCGCGCGACTTCGGCATCGGGCACGTCACGCTGCAGCCGTCGTGGCCGGCGCCGCCGCCGAGCGCGCGGGTCATCCCGCTCGCGCCGGCGGAGCAGGGCGGCGCGGAGACAGGCCCGCGCCGCCGGTGAGGTCCGCGTGCCGCGCGCCGGCTCGTGGCCTGGTCGAACGCGAATTACTGCGTCGGTGTGTCCCGCGCCGCGGCAACGGCGCGCTGCAGAGTCTCGCGATCGGCCTGCGTCAGCTGCTCTCGCCCGACCCTGTAGGTCAGCTTGTTGATCGTGCCTCCGAACTTGAACGGCAGCTTGTAGCTCTCGTCGACACCGGTGCGCGTGTCCATCCCGATGTCGAGCGACTCGTCGAGCGCCATCAGGAACGGGATCGTGTGGTCCATCTTCTGCTTCGAGACCACCTTGCCGTCGACCGTCAGCACGCCGCTGCCGCTCTTGCCAAGCCCCGGGCCGTCGTACTTGAAGTCGAACTCGATGGTGTGCTTGCCGGCCTTGAGCGACTTGCCGAGCCAGTCCTCGGCCCCGACGCCGCCCTCGAAGCGGTAGCGCTTGAGGTCGAGCAGGTTGTAGACGAAAACCGGCTTGCCCTTCTGCAGGTAGAGGCCGTAGCCGCCGAAGCGGCCGCCCATCGTCGCGATCATCCCCTCGGCGCCCTCCTTCGGGACCGTGATCTCGGCGGTGATCGTGTAGTCCCTGTTCAGGAGGCTCGGCGCGTTGCCGACGGGGATCCCGACGTTCTCGCCCACGTAGGTGAACACGGTGCGCCCCGCGGTCGCGCTCGGCCGCGGCGTGAGGAGGCGCGGGAGAACCGAGTTGTCGAGCGGGAGGACCTGGTACTTCGCCGCTTCCGCAAGGAACAGCGCCTGCAATTCCTTCAGCTTGTCGGGATTCTTTGCCGAAAGATCGTTCGCCTGCGAGAAATCGTCCGCGATGTTGTAGAGCTCCCACTTGTACTCGTCGATCGGCGGCAGTGGCTTCGTACCGAGCGCCCAGGGCGGCTGGGGCGGCGTCGTGCACGCGTACCAGCCGTCGTGGTAGATCCCGCGGTTGGCGAACATCTCGAAGTACTGCGTGTCGCGCTTCGACTTCGCGTTCGCATTGGCCTTGTCGAACGTGTAGACCATGCTCACGCCCTCGATTGGCTTCTGCTTGATGCCATCGACCACGTCCGGCGCCCGGATGCCCGTCGCCTCGAGGATCGTCGGCACGATGTCGATCACGTGGTGGAATTGCGAGCGGACGCCGCCCAGGTCGTTGATGTGGCCGGGCCACGAGATCGCCATGCCCTGGCGCGTACCGCCGAAGTGCGACGCGATCTGCTTCGTCCACTTGAAGGGCGTGTCGAACGCCCACGCCCACGGCACCGCCATGTGCGGATAGGTCTTGTCGCTGCCCCACGCGTCGTAGAAATACTTGAGCTGCGCTTCCACCGGAACGTTGACCTGGTTGA
>DASQBO010000187.1:0-2207 GCA_035635175.1 Casimicrobiaceae bacterium
GCCGGCTGGCGCATGAGGCCGAGCGCGGCGCGGATCAACGGCTTTTGCACGAAGACCGCGAGCCGGCCGCCGATCTCTCCGATCAGGAGGATCTGCCGCTCGCGCTCGGGACGCTTGCCCGTCCGCCGGTAGGCGCGGCAATAATCGCTCACCGTGAACTGCCCGTCGGCGCGCGGGAGCCGCGCGAGCAGCGAGCGGTCGAGCGTCTGCGAGAGCGCGTGCAGCTCCACCGCCTCGGCGATCGTGGCGATCACCGCCTCGGGCAGCATCCGCACCATCACCGGAACGACGCGCGCGAGGTCGGCGTCGCGCTGCGCGAAATCCGCGCTGCCGTAGAGATCGGTCTGGAAGAACGCGATCGCGTCGGCGAAGCGCTCCTGCGCCGCAAGATCCTCGTAGGTCATCCCGAGGCGGCGCGACTGCCACGTCGCGAGCCGCTGCAGCGCGCCGGCGAGAATCGGGTTCGCGTCGCGCTCCGCCTGCAGCCGCGCGACGTGCGCGAGCTGGGCTTCCAGCGCCGCATGCGCGGATCCGTGCGTCGATGACGTCCGATTCGCGAGGGCCATGGGTCCGGTCGGCGCCGCCGTGGTGCGAGGCACGTGCAAGTCTAGCGTACCGCGAGCCGCACGCACGCGCGCGCCGCCGGGCGGCTCGAATTAGGTTGTATTGTCTAAACCGCGCCGCTAGATTGAAAGCGCACGACCGTGGCCGCATGCTGACACGCCGCACCTTCCTCTTCGCCGGCCTCGCCGGCTCCGCCGCCCTCGCCGTTTCCTGGTGGCTCCGCGGGTCGCGCGATGACGTGTCGGGCGCCGCGTCCCCACCGCGGGGCGGCGCGCTCGACGCCGACGCCGCCGACGTGCTCGGCGCGGTGATCCCGGTGTTTCTCGACGGCGCGCTCCCCGCCGATCGCGCGGCCGCACAGCGGGCGGTGCGCGAGACCGTCGCGAGCATCGGCGTCGCCATCGCGGGCCTGCCGCCCGCCGCGCAGCACGAGCTCGCGCAGCTCTTCTCCCTCCTCGGCTTCGCGCCCGCGCGGATCGCGCTCGCGCGCGTCGGTTCGCCGTGGCGCGAAGCGGGCCGCGATGAGGTCGCCGCGTTCCTCGAGCGCTGGCGCACGAGCGGGTTCCTTCTCTTCCGCTCCGCGTACGCCGCGCTGCATCAGCTCGTGTTCGCGGCGTGGTACGGCAATCCCGGGTCGTGGCCCGCGATCGGCTATCCGGGGCCGCCGAGGCTCCCCGCATGACGCCCAACGATCCGTGGATCGCGGGCCGCGCGCGCGGCTGGCGCATCGTCGACGCGGCGACGCAGGAGCGCGACCTCGACTTCGAGGCCGACGTGGTCGTCGTCGGCACGGGCGCCGGCGGCGGCACCGCGGCCGAGATCCTCGCGGACGCCGGACTCGCCGTGATCCTCGTCGAGGAAGGGCCGCTCGCGACCGCCGAAGATTTCCGGATGCAGGAAGCGGAGGCCTACCCGGCGCTCTACCAGGAGTCGGCCGCGCGCAAGACGAAGGACAAGGCGATCGGCATCCTGCAGGGCCGCTGCGTCGGCGGCGGCACGACCGTCAACTGGACGAGCTCGTTCCGCACGCCCGAAAGCACGCTCGCCCACTGGCGGCGCGCCTACGGGATCGAAGGCTACGCGCCCGACGACCTCGGGCCGTGGTTCGAGCGGATGGAGGCGCGGCTCGCGATCGCGCCGTGGAACGTCGCGCCCAACCCGAACAACGAAGCGCTCGCGCGCGGCGCAGCGAAGCTCGGCATCCCGACGAGCGCCATCCGGCGCAACGTCAAGGGCTGCTGGGACTTGGGCTATTGCGGCCTCGGCTGCCCCGTCAACGCGAAGCAGTCGATGCTCGTGACGACGGTGCCCGCCGCGCTCGACCGGGGCGCGATCCTGCTCACGCGCGCACGCGCACTCGCGTTCGCGCACCGCGGCGACCGCGTGACTGCACTCACCTGCGCCGCGATGGACACGCGCGGGGTGGCCACGACGGCGCGGCGCATCACGATCCGCGCCCGCGCCTACGTCGCGGCGGCGGGGGCCATCGGCACGCCGGGGCTGCTCCTGCGCAGTCGCGTCCCCGATCCGCACGGCGTCGTCGGCAAGCGGACGTTCCTCCACCCGACCGTCGTCTCGGCGGCCATCATGCCCGAGCAGGTCGACCCGTTCGCCGGCGCGCCGCAGACGATCTACTCGGACCA
>DASQBO010000188.1:0-2100 GCA_035635175.1 Casimicrobiaceae bacterium
CGCCGCGCTGCCGGGGGCGCCGCTCGCGCGCGTGGGGCGCGCGATCCGCGCGAGCGCGCGCGAGGTCGCCGCCAATCCGCGCGCGCGGAGCGCGACCCTGCGCGTCGCCGAGCGCACCGCGTACGCGATCCCCGCCGGCACGATCTCGACGCGGCCGGGCGACGGCAGCTCGAGCCCGAGCGACGTGCGCGCGATCTTCTCGACGCGCGCCGGCATCGCCCACGTCGACTGTTCGAGCTGCAGCTGGCCGTACTCCGTCTCGAAGGCGCGCGCCTCGGCCTGCGTGCGCTCGAGCTCGACGAAGAGCTTGCGCGCCTGGTGGCGCGAGGTGACGAGCGAGAGCCCGCACGCGACCAGGACGACGAGAAGGAGCACGTTGAGCCGCAGCATCGCTCAGCCGGCGGCGGCGTCGAAGCCGGCGGGGATCGCGTGCGCGGTGCGCTCGGCGACGCGCAGGGTCGCGCTCCGCGCGCGCGGATTGGCGGCGACCTCGCGCGCGCTCGCGCGGATCGCGCGCCCCACGCGCGCGAGCGGCGCCCCCGGCAGCGCGGCGTCCGCCACCGCGAGCCGCGAGAGGCGCGGATCGCCGCCCCACGGCTGCGACGCGGCGTTGATGAAGCGCTTCACGATCCGGTCTTCGAGCGAGTGGAAGCTGATCACCGCGAGCCGGCCGGCGGGCGCGAGCAGCCGCACGGCCCGCGGCAGCGTCAGCGCGAGTTCCGCGAGCTCCCGATTGACGTGAATCCGGAGAGCCTGGAAGGTCCGCGTGGCCGGATCCTGACTCCGATCACCCCGCGGGCGCGTGCGGACGGCTTGGGCCACGAGTGCGGCCAGCTGCCGCGTCGAGACGACGGGTGCGACCGCGCGAGCCGCAACAATTGCTCTTGCAATCGATTGAGCAAACCGTTCTTCACCATAGTCGCGTATCACCTCCGTCAGCTCGCGCACGTCGGCGCGCGCGATGAATTCGGCCGCGGACTCGCCGCGCGCGGGATCCATCCGCATGTCGAGCGGCCCGTCTGCGCGCAGCGAGAAGCCGCGCGCAGCGTCGTCGATCTGCGGGGACGAGACGCCGAGGTCGAGCAGCACTCCGTCGACCTGCAGGACGCCGAGACCTGCCAGCACCTCCGGCATCTCGGAGAACCACGCGCGCCGGAACGCGAAGCGCGGGTCCGCGATCGCGGCGGCCGCGGCGGCCGCCGCCGGATCGCGGTCGAGCGCGACGAGCCGACCTCCGGAGCCGAGCGCGGCGAGGATGCGCCGCGCGTGCCCGCCGCGCCCGAAAGTCGCGTCGACGTACGCGCCCTGCGGACGGATCGCCAGCGCGGCGACGGCTTCCTCGAGCAGGACGGGTACGTGCTCGCCATGGGACATCAGAGAGAGAAGCCGTCGAGCTCGGGCGGCAGCCCGCCGGCGGGAAAGCCGATCGGGCGCGACGTCGCGTCGTTCCAGCGCGCCGCGTCCCACAGCTCGAACTTGTGCCCCTGCCCGGCGAGCACGACGCGGTGCTCGAGCGATGCGTAGGCGCGAAGCGCCGGCGGAACGAGGATGCGGCCGCTGCCGTCGATCTCGACGTCGTCCGCGAATCCGACGAGAAGCCGCTGCAGCGCGCGGATCTCGGGATTGAACGACGACAGCGACATGAGCCGCGCCTGGATCGGCTCCCAGGCGGCGCGCGGATAGACGAGGAGGCAACGCGAGGGGTCCGCGGTCACCACCACCGACGGGGGGGGTTCAGCGTCGGCGCCGGGCGTCCGGCGGGCGAGCGCGTCGCGATGCTTCGCGGGGATGGCGAGCCGCCCCTTCGCGTCGAGCGCGAGCTCGGATACGCCGCGGAACACGGCTTCCCCGCCATTGCCTTGCGCCGCGACCCCCGCCCCCTGCGCCACCCTGGCCCCTCCTCCACGCCGGCCGAAGGTGAGTGCTCATTTACGTTGGCGGGCCGGATTCGTCCCGCAGCGCGCTAAGCCCCACTTCAACCCACTTTTTCCCACCAGAGGCCACTATAAGGAGGCCGAGCGCCGAGGTCAACAGTTTTTCGTAGTCCGAACAAAGACTTAGGGCCCAATTCGCAACAAATCCGTTCCTTTATATTAAACA
>DASQBO010000189.1:0-3528 GCA_035635175.1 Casimicrobiaceae bacterium
AGCGCGCCTGCGGCGACTGCGGCGACGCGCTCACCCGATTCGCGCCACGACGGCTTGATCGCGTCGAGCGCACCGACCGCCGCCTGCCGCACCTTCGGATCGCTCGCGCTCGTCCAAGGCCTGATCTCGTCGGCGAGCGGACCTGCGGCGCTGTGCGCCTGACCGATGTGGTCGAGCAGCACGACCTGCGCGCCCGGATCGGGATTCTGCCTGAGCGCCTCGAGAAACATCGCTGCGGACTTCGCGAAGTCGCGCTCGGTCATCGCCAGGGCCCGGCTCGCTTCGTCGAACGGCGGACCGGGGCGCTCGCGCGCGAGCACGGTGCGGAATGCCTGCAGCGCTGCGGGCTTCGAGGCGGCGAGCACCGCGGGCGCCAGGCCACGCGTGCCGCTGCTCGCATCGCCGAGCGCCGCCAGCGCGATGGCGCGCACTTCCGGCGGTGCGCCGCTCGTCGCGAGTTGCGCGAGCTCCGCCATGCCGAGCGGCGTTCTCCCGGCGACGTCCCTGAGCGCGCGCGCCGCGAAGACCTGCCGCCGCGGATCCGGCAGCGCGCGCGCCGCGGCGGGCACCCACTCGTTCAGCTCGGTGGGAGCGACGAGCTTCGGCATCAGCGCGAACGCCGCCTCGACCGCGTCCGCGCCGGGCGCCTCGGATTCCGCGACGAGCAGCCGCGCGAAGCGTTCGGGCGGCGGCATGGCGACCGCCATCGCGCGCAGCACGTCGCCGGTGCCCGGCCGGTTGGTTCCGACCGCCTGCTCGAGCACGGCGAGGACGCCGCGATCGCCGGTCCGCACGAGGCGCGCGAGCGTCGCGTTCGCGGCGGCGACGTTGTCGCTTGCCCCCGCGCCGTCGCTCGAGCCGGCGCGCACGTGCTCGTCGTAGAGCCACTCCAGCACGAACGTCGTCAGGACCGGAGGGGGATCGAGCCCGATGAGCCCCCGCGCCGCGAGGAAGCGCTCGAAGGCGTACGGGCCGGGCGTACGCAGCGCCCGCCGTCGCGCGGCGGCGAGCGACGCGGGCGCCTCGCCGAGCTGCTCGAGCGCGTTCGCCGCGTACATCGCGACGGCGAGGCTCGTGTCGTCGAGCGCCACGCGCAATGCCGGGATCGCGGCGCGCGCCGCGGCCGTGGCGTCGGCGTCCGGATTCCGGGCGACGGTCAGGAGCCCGCGCGCGGCGGCGCGCCGCACGGGCTCGCTCGGCTCGTTCAGCGCCTCGACCAGGAGCGGCACCGCCCGCTTCGGGTAGTAGCGCGCCAGCGAATCGGCCGCCTCGACGCGGTCCTTCACGCTCATCGAGCGCGATTGCAGGATGCCGGCGCTCGCGCGGACCGTGGCGTCGTCCGCGGCGAGGAGCAGGGCGGACGGGGCGAACACGCCGAAGGCGGCGGCCAGTGCGAGGAGCGGGCGTTTCCCCCTCATGACGGATCCGTAGCGGCAAAGGCGGCCAGTATAGCGGCGAACCTTGACCGCGCGGCCGGAGCGCCTGTACAGTGAACCCAATGGTTCAGTATACGAGCGCCCGGCTCGACGCCGTCTTCCGCGCGCTCTCCGACCCCACACGCCGCGCGGTCCTCGCGCGCCTCGAGCATCGCGAGCACGCGGTGGGCGAGCTCGCCGCGCCGTTCGCGATGTCGCTCACGGGGTTCATCAAGCACCTTCGCATCCTGGCGGACGCGGGGCTGATCGCGCGACGGAAGTCGGGTCGCGTCGTGCATTGCCGGATCAGGCCGGCGGCGCTGCGCAACGCGCGCGCATGGCTCGACCGCCTGGGCCGCGCCCGCTCGATCTGATGCGGGGGATCGGCGGCGGGAGAAACACGCCCACTTTCCAATCGCCGCGCGGCGGAATACCATTGTCGTGATGCTGTTGGCCGACGACATGGTGCGCGCGCGACTTCTTGCGGGTTCGCTGTTCCTGGCCGCGGCGCTCGGCGGCGCGCCCGCCGCGGCCGACGTGTTCGTGTGGGTCGACGCCGACGGGAAGACCAACGTCAGCAACCTCGCGCCGCCCGACGATGCGCGTGTCACGAGCGTGATCCACAGCGTTCCGCGGACGGCCGCGCAGGAGGCGGCCGCCCGCGACGCGGCACGGCAGGCCGAGCTCCAGGCGCTGAACGAGCGCGTCGCGCGGCTGCAGGAGGATCTCGAGCAGCAGCGCCGCGAGACGTCGTGGGTCCCCACCGCGTACGCGCCGCCGCCGGTCGTGTATGCACCCCCCGCGCCGTACGTCGCCTATGCGCCGCCGTCGTACGTGGCGGACGCCGCACCGCCGGCGATCGGCTGCGATTATCCGTGGAACAATTGCGGCTTCGGCGGGTTCGGCTGGCCGTACGCGCCTGTCGTCATCGTGAGCGACGGCGGTCGCGGCCGGCATTTTCATCGCGGCGGACCGGGTCACGTCGCGCGTCCTGTCGCGCCTCCGAGCTGGATGGGGCCGGTCCGTCCGCTGGGCGCCGGTCGCCGCAGCTGAGCTCCGCCGACCGGACAAACCTTCCGGTCGACGTTTCCTTCGCTCGCCACGCCGCGGGTTTCGCGGTCCTGCCGCGCCCGCGTCAGGCGCGGCCTTGCGCGCGTGTCGGCAATCCCCGCGTCGTCACAACCAACGCCGGCTGCCGCCGGTCGAACCTCCGATCGGCGCAATCGGGCGCCGACGTTCTTTTATCGGAGGCCGAAGATGAGCGTGCGGGCGAGACGTTCGAGATGGATCGCACCTGCCGTCCTCGCGGTTGCCGCGACGAGCGCATTCGCGGGGCAGATCACGCTGTACGAGGGTCAGGATTTCCAGGGCCGTTCGATCGAGGCGAGGGTGGAGGTTCCCGCGCTGACACGGTCGGCATTCGACGAGTCCGCAGGGTCGGTCGTGGTCGACAGCGGAACGTGGGAAGTGTGCACCGGCGCGTATTACGAAGGCACCTGTGCACAACTGGCGCCTGGGAGCTATCCCCGGATGCAGGAACGGCTGAACGGCAGCATTCTCTCGGCACGGCAGGTCGACGACGCCGTCCCGCCGGTTTCGCTGGCGCCGCCGGGCGTGGTGGTCGTGCCGGCGCCGAGCGACGACTTCGGCGTTTCGAAGGGTCGCATCGTCCTGTACGAGAATCCGAACTTCAGTGGGATGCGAGTCGTCGTGGACCGCGGGGTCGCGGAAGACCTCGACTGGGCCAACTTCGTCAATTCGAGCCACAAGGCGACGTCCGTCCGTGTCGAGGCGGGAACGTGGCGGGTCTGCTCGGACATCGCGCTGCAGGGCGAATGCCGAATTCTGGGGCCGGGCGAATACCCGTACCTGTCGGGCTCGCTGTTCACGGGAATCGCGTCCGCTCAGGAAGTCTATCGTCCCGAGCTTGGCTCGGTGACGGTGTACCAGCGTTAGACGGCCGCGCGTGAAGCCGGTCCGCGCGTGAACTTTCGGCCGCGGCCGGCATTCCAACGCAGTCATGGCCTCCCTGCCGCGCGTAGGGGAGGCGGGGGCGGCGGTCGCTTCAGCCGGCGCTCCCGCCCCGCTTCTCTCCAGCGTCTCGCGGCAGTGG
>DASQBO010000190.1:0-4018 GCA_035635175.1 Casimicrobiaceae bacterium
GCCGAGCGCTGCGCGCGCATCGTGCGCACGTTCCTCGCGATGGCCCGCCAGCAGCAGCCCGAGCGCGGCCCGGTCGCGATCAACGACGTGATCGCCGCGGCGCTCGACATCACCGGCTACGCGGTGCGGACCAGCAGCGTCGCGGTCACCCTCGATCTCGCCGACGACCTGCCGCTGATCCACGCCGACGCGGACCAGCTGCACCAGGTGCTGCTGAACCTGATCGTCAACGCGCAGCAGTCGCTGCAGGAGCGGCCCGCGCCGCGCACGCTCCGCATCACGAGCGCGCTGGACACGCGGGCGGACGTCGTGCGCGTCATCGTGGCGGACAACGGCCCCGGCATTCCCGAAGCGGTCCGCGCGCGCGTGTTCGAGCCCTACTTCACGACCAAGCCGATCGGTGTCGGCCTGGGCGTCGGTCTCGCGGTGAGCCTCGGCATCGTCGAGGCGCACGGCGGGACGCTCACGGTGGAGTGCCCACCGGCCGGGGGTGCGGTGTTCACGATCACCCTGCCGGTCGGGACGGTCGCCGACGGCGTCGCGCCGCCGCCCGTCTGGAAGCCCGGCGCGAGCGGTCACGCGGTCCTCGTTGTCGACGACGAGGCCGAGATCCGCGAGGCGCTGGCCGAGATCCTGGGCGCGGTCCGGCACCGCGTCGTCACCGCGGGCTCCGGCCGCGAGGGACTCGCCCGCATGGCTGCCGAGCGCTTCGACGTGATCGTCACCGACATCCGGATGCCGGACGTCGACGGCCGCGCGTTCTACCGGGAGATCGAGGCGCGATGGCCGGATCGGGCCGTGCGCGTCGTGTTCGTCACCGGCGACACGCTCGCGTCGTCGCTGCGCGAGTTCGTCTCGCGGAGCGGGCGCCCGGTGATCGAGAAGCCGTTCCTCCCTTCCGAAGTGCGCCGGATCGTCGCCGAAGTCGCGACGGGCGCAGTCACGCCGCCGGACTGACCGCGTGCGGTGCGGCGCGGCGAGATCCTCCCGCGCAACGAACGAAACAAAAGGGTCGTCGCGGTGAAATCCCGCTGCTGCACGCGCTGCCTAGACTGCATGCTCGATCGCAGGATCAACCACGGATCGGAGCATGAACAACTACACCCCGAAGACTCCGCGCGCCGCGCTCTGCCTTGCGGCGGCCGCAATGGCGACGATCACGACGGCGGCGATGGTCGTGCTGCCCGCCGAGCTCGAGACCGCTGGCCCGGCGGAGGAGGCCGCGACGCTGGCCGCTGACGGGACCGCCGACGCCTTCGTCGCGCGCCGCATCTCGGAGGCCGAGGAGATGGACCGCGAGGACGAGGCCGAGCGCGCGGTGCTGGCGATGCCCGCGTCGTGCCTGGGCGCGGCGGAACCGGATCCCCACGGAAGCTGATCAGGAGAATGCCATGTCGACTGCCACCGTTACCCCAGAGACCCCCCGCGCTGCGCAACCGGGCATGAGCCGGACCTACCACGGACGCTGCTTCTGCGGTGCCGTGGAGCTCGTCGTCACGGGCGAGCCCGTCGCGGCAGGCTACTGCCATTGCGAATCGTGCCGCAGCTGGTCGGCGGCGCCCGTGAACGCGTTCACGCTCTGGAAGCCCGACGCCGTGAAGATCACCCGTGGCGAAGCCGAGGTCGCGGTCTATCACAAGACGGAGCGGAGCTACCGCAAGTTCTGCCGGAAGTGCGGCGGCCACCTGTTCACCGACCACCCGCATTGGGGGCTCGTCGACGTCTACGCGGCGACGATCCCGGCGTTCCGGCACGAGCCGGCTTTGCACGTGAACTACGCCGAGACGGTCCTGCGGATGAAGGACGGCCTGCCCAAGATGAAGGACCTGCCGAAGGAGATGGGCGGGTCGGGCGAAACCGTGCCGGAATAGCCCGGCACGCGAGGCACCGGGTCAGCGCTGGCGCATGCGCCGGCTCGACCCGGGAGCCGTGCCGCGCGGAGCGATCGTATCGTGCCACACGTCGCCGATGATCCCGACCAGGGCTCGCAGCTCGGGCTCCTCGCGTTTCTGCGCCGAGTAGATGAAGCGCAGCGTCGTCGCGAGGCGCGCGTCGCCCCAGACGACGAGCTCGCCTGCGGTCTCACCCTCGCGCGCGAGATCCTCGCGGACGAGCGCGACGCCGAGCTCTGAGGCGACGAGCGAGCGGATCACGAACTCGTTGTCCGCCTCGATCAGCGTCGAGGGGGCGCTGCCGCGCTCCGCGAACAGCGCCGTCGCGAGCACGCGGTGCGTGCTGATCGCGGGCGCCATGATCCAGGGCAGCGACACGATCGCCTCCCACGGCGCGCCTGCGATCCGGTCGCGCCACGCGGCCGGCCCTGCAAGGCGATAGGCGAACTCGCGGAGCGGTATCGCGACGACCGCCGGGTGCGTGAGATCGCCGTAGTAGAAGCTCGCGTCGAGCGCGCCGTCGCGGACCTTCTCGAACGCGGCGCCCGACACTGTGTGGTGGAGCTCGATCTCGATCAGCGGAAAGCGCTCCGTCGCGATCGCGAGGAACTGGGCGAGTCGTATGAATTCGGGGTCCGCGAGGGTTCCTACGCGGACGTGGCCCGCAACCTCGCCCTGGATCGCACGCGCCTTGCCGTGCAGCGCCGCCGCGTCGTCGAGGATCTTCGTCGCCTCGGGCAGGAGCCGCTTGCCGGCCGCGGTCAGCGCCATCCCGGCCGGATTGCGCTCGAACAGCTGGAGCCCGAGCTCGTCCTCGAGCGCCTTGATCTGGGCCGAGAGCGCCGGCTGGCTCAGGTGCAGCCGCTCGGCCGCCCGCGTCAGGTGGCCGAGCTCCGCGACGGCGACGAAGCCGCGCAACTGGTAGAGCTCCATCGGTCAGGCCCCGAGCTGTCGCGTTTGGGAGACAGGTTTGTTGCTTTGCACCAACATTGAATGGGGCATCAGTTGCGGTTATGGCGTTGATCCAAAACAACGATTTGCTTCCCAGTCGGCAGGCACTTATCTTGGCGTTGTGCGGTGCATCACGAGTGCGCCGCCACAGTACCACAAAGTTCGGCCCCCACCGGGGCGGGAGAAACTTGATGAAGGCAGCACAAAGTCATTCCAGAACAACGATCTTTGGCGGTCTCCTCGCCGCCGTTGTCGAAGGCCTGAGCGCCCCGCGCCGGGCGTCGAGCCAGGCACTCGCGTGGGCTGGTCCGCATGCACCAACAGGGCGCACGGCCTCGCCGGCGCGCTCCGGCTTTCTCGGCAGCCTGGGCGAACGGCTGTGGCGGCGCCAGCTCGAGAGCATGGACCTCCAGATCGCGAGGTCCAACGATCTCTTCGCGAACCTCGACCGCTGGCTGTGGAAGCAGCGCCAGCGCGAAACCGAGGCCTGGCTCGCCCAAGCCGTCGACGTCCACGAACTCGAGGCGCGCATTCGGCACCTCGAGCGCAACCGGGACGGTCGCATCTTCTGACCGGTCCGACCGTAGGCGAGGTGCCCGCTCCGGAGGGCGCGCCCGGCCGGCGTCGTTTCGCGGCGCAGCACGCCGTTGACGCCCCTTCGGTTATCCCTTTATAATTGCAGTCTTTTCGCCTCCCGGCCCGCCGCCAAACGCGGACCCTGAGGCGGCGTACCCGGCAGGCGCGCTCCGCTTCATGCGCGCGTTCGGCCGTGGCGCAAGAAAAGTGGCCTGAACGGCGCGCACGGCGCCCGCTTGGGCCACTTTGATTTTGTTGCAGACGGGAAGTCGCGATCGAGCCCTGCGGGGTGCCGCAACGCAACGGGCGCCGCCGCACACTCAGGACAATTCAGCGGGTTCACACACAAGCGCACAGGGAAACGCGGAAGAAGCCTTCATGCCTACCATCAATCAGCTCGTGCGGAAGGGCCGGACGGCCCCCGTCTCGAAAAGCAAGGTCCCGGCGCTCCAGCAGAGCCCGCAAAAGCGCGGCGTGTGCACGCGCGTGTACACGACCACGCCCAAGAAGCCGAACTCCGCGTTGCGGAAGGTCGCCAAGGTGCGGCTCACCAACGGCTTCGAGGTGATCAGCTACATCGGTGGCGAGGGCCACAACCT
>DASQBO010000191.1:0-3498 GCA_035635175.1 Casimicrobiaceae bacterium
AGGCGACATCGTCGCCCGGGCCGAGGCCGCGCGCACCGCGGGCTGCGACGTCGTGCTCGCCTGCAACGACATGGCCGCGTCCGAGCGGCTGCTCGAGCGCTGGACGCCGCCGCCGTCGCCGGAACTCGCGCGGCGGACGGATGCCCTGGCCGGACGACCTGCGGGTCCGCGCCCGCGTTAGGGATTCCAGAGGAGGACGCATGAAGCGCAGCACCGAACGCTTTCTCACGACCCACACGGGCAGCCTGCCGCGGCCCGAGGACCTGATTCGCGCGATGTACGCGAAGGAGGAGGGCGTCCCGGTCGATCTCGCGGCGCTCGAGCAGCGCGTCGGCTCGGCCGTCGAGGAGGTCGTCCGCAAGCAGGCGGAGGCCGGCGTCGACGTGATCAACGACGGCGAGATGAGCAAGCCGAGCTACGCGACGTACATCAAGGATCGCCTCTCCGGGTTCGGCGGCACCGGCAACACGTTCGTCTACCAGGACCTCGTCGGGTTCCCGAATCTCGCGAAGCGCGTCTTCGGCGACCCGGGCCGCTCGCGGCGCAAGACGCCGGCATGCAACGCCGCGATCGGTGTCCGCGACCCGCAGGCCGCACGCACCGACGTCGACCATCTCAAGAAGGCGTTCGCGCAGGTCGGCGCGCAGGAGATGTTCATGTCGGCGGCGTCGCCCGGCGTCGTGTCGCTCTTCTTCAGGAACGAGCACTATCCGACCGAGGAGGCGTACCTCTTCGCGATCGCCGACGCGATGCGGCACGAGTACGAGACCGTCGCGAAGGCGGGCATCGTGCTCCAGCTCGACTGCCCCGATCTCGGGATGGGACGGCACATCCAGCACGCCGACCTGAGCCTGGCCGAATGGCGGAAGAAGGCGGAGCTCCACGTCGACGCGCTGAACCACGCGGTCGCGAACATCCCCGCCGGGCAGCTCAGGATGCACCTCTGCTGGGGCAACTACGAGGGGCCGCACCACTGCGACGTCGCGCTCGCGGACGTGATCGACATCGCGTTCAGGGCGAAGCCCTCCGCGATCGCGCTCGAGGCCGCGAATCCGCGGCACGCGCACGAGTGGGTGCTGTTCGAGACGGTGAAGCTGCCAGAGGGCAAGCTGCTGATCCCCGGCGTCATCGAGTCGAAATCGAACTTCATCGAGCACCCGGAGCTCATCGCGCAGCGGATCGGGCGCTACGCGAATCTCGTCGGGCGCGAGAACGTGATGGCGGGCAGCGACTGCGGCTTCGGCACCTGGGTCGGCCAGGCGGCGGTCGATCCCGACGTCGTGTGGGCGAAGATGGCGGCGATGGCCGAAGGCGCACGGATCGCGTCGCGCCGGTTCTGGGGGCGCTGAGCCGCGCGCGCGGGCGGTCAGCGCGGATGCGGTCCGTGGCCGCCGAGCTTGCGCGTGAGCTCCTCGGCCGCGTGCGCGACGACCGGCCCGAGCTGGCGGATTCGCTCGTCGGGGAGCCGAGTCGACGGCCCGGCGAGCGAGATCGCGCCGAGCGGCTCCGCGTGCTCGTCGAAGACGGACGCCGCGACGCAGCGCGTGCCGGGCAGATGCTCCTCGTCGTCGAACGACCAGCCACGCTGGCGGATCACGCGGAGCGCCGCCCACATGGTCTCGGTCGAGGTGATCGTGTGCTCGGTGATTCGCGGCAGCCCCTTCACCTTGAGAATCGCCTCGATCTGCTCGTCGGGCAGCGCGGCGAACAGCGCCTTGCCGACGCCCGACGCGTGCAGCGGGACGCGGCTGCCCAGGCGGACGATCGTGCGCATCGTCTCGCGGCACTGCACCTGATCGATGAAGACTGCCTCGGTGCCGTCGAGGATGGCCAGGTTCGCGGTCTCGCCCGCCTGTTCCATCAGCCGCCGCATGTAGGGGTGGCTCTGCGCGACGAAATCGCGGCTCGCGAGGAACGTCGAGCCGACGGCGAACGCCTGCAGCCCGACGTACCAGCGGCCGAGTTCGCCCGCCTGGTAGACGTAGCCCATCCGGTCGAGCGTCGCCAGCAGCCGGTGCGTCGTCGAGGGCGGCAGGTCGACGCGCTGCGACACGTCGGTCAGCGTGAGTCCGCCCTCGGCGCGCGCCAGCGCTTCCAGGATCGACAGGCCGCGCGTCAGGCTCTGGACCTGCGCGGTCGTCGTGCCTCCGGGCTTCGACGGCGTGCGGCCGCGGCGCGGCGGCGGAGTGAGGCGGTGGGACATCGGCAAGGTCGGAACGATGAGGCGAGGCGCCGCCACGTTACCACGCGTTGACCCACAGCGGCCTGCCGCGCAGATTGCCGGCTCCTTCGCTTGCGCGCGCCTCCGGATGAGACGCCGCACCGGCGACCCCCGGATGCCCGTCGCCGGCTGAGGCTGTCGCTCCGGTGCCGCACGTTGCGACGGCGGCATGAGGCAGTCGATCAGGTGTGCATCGCCTGCGGTCGGCGCTCCGCACGCTCGTGCGAGAAGCGCTCGTACTCGGCGATGACCTGCGCGCCGAGGAGGAGCACGAGCGCCGCGATCTCGAGCGTGAGCAGGACGACGATCGACGTCGTCAGCGAGCCGTAGACGACCTTGATCTGCGAGAGCGTCGAGAAGTACCAGACGAGCGCGTGGCGCGTGATCTCCCAGAGAAGTCCGGCCGTGACGCCGCCGATCAGTGCGTGCTTGACCGACAGCCGACCGACGGGCATCACGAGGTAGATCGAGGTGAGCAGCAGGATCTCGCCCGCGACCCCGAGCACGTAGAGGAGGAACGCGGACACGCCGCCCAGGGAGGTCTCGTAGCCGAAGAGGTCGACGCTCTCGCGGGCCATCGCCTGGAGCGCGCCGGACATGAGCGAGACCAGCAGGATGCCGAGCGCGAGGAACAGGATGTAGAAGAAGGGGATCAGGAGCGAGACGAACAGCGGCCGGCGCCGGACCTTCACGCGGTGGTGGAAGATGACCGACATCGCGTTCTCGAGCACCGTGAAAGCGAGGGAGCTGAAGAAGACGAGGGTGATCCCGAGCACCCAACCGATGACGTCGCGGTGGGCGAGGAACAGCGTCAGCTCCTTCACGATCGCGCTCGCCTGCTCGGGGACGAGCAGCTCCAGCAGGCGCTCGAGCGTCGAGAGCAGCAGCGCCTCGTCGACGATGTGGGTGAGCGCAATCAGGAGCAGGATCATGAGCGGCAGGATCGAGAGCAGCGTGTTGAAGGCCACCGCGCTCGCGAGGAGGAACCCCTGGTTCGCGCGGAAGCTCCGGAGGACGCGCAGCGCGAACGAGCCGGGATGCCGCGCGATCCACCCGACGTTGCGCGAGGTCCTGCGGATCCTGCCCGGCGGGCGTGCCGCGGCCGTCGTCACGGCAGCCTCGCGTGCGCCGTGACCGCGACCGTCTCGCCGGCGAGGTCCACCTGCCAGCGCGCGGCCACGAGGGCGTCGTCGGACAGCGGTGTTTCGGTGCGCGCGTAGCCCATCGCGAGCGCGCGGCCGTGCCGGCGGCTGTAGCCCGCCGACGTGATCTCGCCA
>DASQBO010000192.1:0-25419 GCA_035635175.1 Casimicrobiaceae bacterium
TCCGGCCGAGCTCGTCGCCCATCGCGAGCATCGGCGTCCCGCGCGACACGAGCAGCGTCGCGAGGAGGCTCCGGACGTCGCGCGCGCGCGCCGCGGCGACGGCGGGATCCGCGCTCGCGCCTTCGACGCCGTTGTTCCACGACCAGTTGGCGTCCGCTCCGTCGCGATTCGCATCGCCGTTCGCCTCGTTGTGCTTGACCGCGTGCGCGACGAGGTCGGCGAGCGTGAAGCCGTCGTGCGCGGTGACGAAGTTGACCGAGCGCGACGGCGGGCGGTGCGCCGCTGCGAACGCCTCGGCCGACCCCGCGAGGCGGGTCGCGAGACGTCCTGCGAATTCGGGATCGCCGCGCCAGAACCGCCGCACGTCGTCGCGATAGCGATCGTTCCACTCGCCCCAGGGGCCGGGAAACCCGCCGAGACGATACCCGCCCGGCCCGAGGTCCCACGGCTCGGCGATGAGCTTGAGCTCGCGCAGCACGGGGTCCTGCGCGACCGCCTGCAGAAACGGCGCATCGGGATCGAACGCGCCGTCGCGGCGCGCGAGCGAGACCGCGAGATCGAAGCGGAAGCCGTCGACGCCTGCCGCGAGCGCGTAATGGCGCAACGCGTCGAGTGCGAGCCGCAGCACCGGCGGACGCTCGAGCGCGAGCGCGTTGCCGCAGCCGGTGTCGTCGACGTAGCGGGCCGCATCGCCCTCGACCGTGCGGTAATAGACGGCGTTGTCGAGGCCGCGCAGCGAGACCGTCGGGCCTTCGGCATCGCCTTCGCCGCTGTGGTTGAGCACGACGTCGAGCACCACCTCGATCCCGGCCGCGTGGAGCGCGTCGACGGCGCCGCGGAGCTCCGCGATGCCGCCCGGCGCGAGCCGCGGATCGGGCACGAACCACGCGACGGGGTTGTATCCCCAGTAGTTGGTCAGCGCGCGCTGCCAGAGGTGCCGCTCGTCGATCGTCGCCGCGATCGGCATGAGCTCGACCGTCGTGACGCCGAGCCGCAGCAGGTGCTCGATCGCCGCCGGATGGGCGAGGCCCGCGCAAGTGCCGCGGATCGCCTCGGGGACGTCGGGGTGGGTGCGCGTGAAGCCGCGGACGTGAAGCTCGTAGAGCACCGTGTCCGGCCATGGCACGCGCGGCCGCGGCGCGGACGCGGCGACCGCGACGGGGGCCGCGACGCCCTTCGGCACGACGACGGCCGTGTCGCGGGGATCGCGGGCCAGGGGATCGGCGGCGGCGCCGGCCAGCGCAGGGTCGTAGGCGAAGGGTCGATCGAGCGCGCGCGCGTAGGGGTCCACGAGCAGCTTCGCCGGGTTGAAGCGGTGCCCCGCGCGCGGGTCCCACGGGCCGTGCGCGCGCAACCCGTACCGCGTTCCCGGCTCGAGGCCCGGCACGAAGCCGTGGAAGACTTCCGCGGTCCGCGCGGGCAGGCGGATGCGCGCGGTCTCGGCGGCGCCGTTGGCGTCGAAGAGGCAGAGCTCGATCGCCGTCGCGTGCCGCGACCACACGGCGACGTTCGCGCCGCCGGCGGCGAGCGTCACGCCGAGCGGGTCGGGACGGCCGGGTCCCACGCGCATCCTAATGCGCCCGCGCCGGCACGAGCTCGCGGTAGAGCGTCGCGTAGCGCCGCGCGGGGCGGGCCCAGCTCACGTCGGTCGCCATCGCCCGCGTCTGGAGATGCCGCCACGTCGCCCGGTTCCGCGCGAGAGCGAGCGTGCGCGCGATCGCGAGCTCGAGCTGCTCGCGCGTGACCGGCGAGAACTGGACGCCGGTGCCGGCGCCGCTCGCGAGCGCCATCTCGTTCGCGTCGATCACGGTGTCGGCAAGGCCTCCCACGCGCGGAACCACCGGGATCGCGCCGTAGCGCAGCGCGATGAGCTGCGCGAGGCCGCAGGGTTCGAAGCGCGACGGCATGAGCAGCGCGTCGATCCCGGCCTGGATCTGGTGCGCGAGCGCCTCGTCGTGGCCGATCGTCACGGCGAGGCGCCCCGGGCGGTCGCGGGCGGCGGCCGCGAGCGCGCGCTCGAGCGACGCGTCGCCGGAGCCGAGGACGGCGAGCTGCGCGCCGGCGCCGAGCAGCGCGGGCAGCGCGTCGATGACGACGTCGATCCCCTTCTGCCAGGTGAGCCGGCTCACGACGCCGAAGACGAACGCGCCGGGCTCGACCGCGAGACCGAGCCGGGCCTGCAGCGCCGCCTTGTTCGTCGCGCGCTCGTGGAGACGATGCGCGTCGTAGCGGGCGGCGATGTGCGGATCCGTCGCGGGATTCCAGACGTCGACGTCGATGCCGTTGAGGATCCCCGAGAGATGCTGGGCGCGCTGGCGCAGGAGCCCGTCGAGCCCCATCCCGGCTTCGGCGGTGCGGATCTCCGCAGCGTAGGTCGGCGACACCGTCGTCACCCGGTCGGCGAGCGCCAGGCCGGCCTTGAGATAGCCGATGGTGCCGTAGTACTCGACGCCGTCGACGCCGAACGAGGCGGGCGGCAGCCCTAGCGCGCCGAGGAGGTCTCGCGGAAACTGCCCTTGGAACGCGAGGTTGTGCACCGTCATCACCGAGCGGCACGAGCATCGCGGACCGAAGCGCAGGTAGGCAGGCACGAGGCCGGCCTGCCAGTCGTGCGCGTGCGCGATCTGCGGGACGTAGGACGGCACGGCACCGCGGGCCATCGCCGCGGCCGACTGCGCGAGCGCGGCGAAGCGGCGCGCGTTGTCCGGCCACTCCTTGCCGTCGGGGCCGACATAGGGGTTCCCCGGACGCGCGTAGAGGTGCGGCGCGTCGAGGACGTAGAGGTCGAGCTCCGCGGCCCGTCCGGCGACGAGGCGCGCCGGCCCGCCGTGCAGGTCCGGGAAATCGTGGACGGTCTCCGCGCTCGCCAGGGACTCGAGCACGGCGGGATAGCCCGGCACGAGCGTCCGCGCCTCGATCCCCTCGCGCGCGAGCGCCCGCGGCAGCGCGCCGACGACGTCGGCGAGGCCGCCCGTCTTCACCAGAGGATAGATCTCGGAGGCGACCGACAGGACGCGCCGGCCGCTCATCGATACAGCCGGTCGATCATCGCCTGCGTGATGAGGCAGACGCCGCGCGGCGAGCGCCGGAAGCGGCGCCCGTCGAGCTCGGGATCCTCGCCGACCACGAGCTCGGCCGGGATGCGGACACCGCGGTCGACGACGACGTTGCGCAACCGCGCCCGCCGCCCGATCTCGACGTAGGGAAGGACCACCGCGTTCTCGATCAGTCCGTACGAGTGGACGCGAACGCCGGTGAAGAGCAGCGAGCGGTGGACGGTCGATCCCGACACGATGCATCCCCCGGACACGAGCGAGGAGATGCCGACGCCACGGCGTCCGTCGGCGTCGTGCACGAACTTCGCCGGCGGCGTGATCTCGGCATACGACCAGATCGGCCAGTCCTGGTCGAAGAGGTCGAGCGCCGGGACCGTGTCGGTGAGGTCGATGTTCGCCTCGAAGTACGCGTCGATCGTACCGACGTCGCGCCAGTACGCCTGCATCTCCGCCTCCGAGCGCACGCACGACCGCGTGAAGCGGTGCGCGATCGCCTTTCCGTTCTGCACGAGGTACGGAATGACGTCGTGCCCGAAGTCGCGGCCCGAGTGGGGGTCGGAGGCGTCGCGCCGGAGCTGGTCGTTCAGGAACGTGCGCCGGAACGCGTAGATGCCCATGCTCGCGAGCGCGAACCCCGGGCGGTCCGGCATCTCGGGCGGGTGCTCGGGCTTCTCGACGAAGGAAAGGATGCGGTCGGCGGCGTCGACCTGCATCACGCCGAGCGCGCTGGCCTCGCCCAGCGGCACCTCGATGCACGCGATCGTCACGTCGGCGGCCTCCTCGACGTGCTGCACGAGCATCCGTTCGTAATCCATCTTGTAGATGTGATCGCCCGCCACGACGAGCAGGTATTCCGGGCCGTAGCTGTCGATGATGTCGATGTTCTGGAACACGGCGTCCGCGGTGCCGGCGTACCACTGGTCGGCGGACACGCGCTGGCTCGCCGGCAGGATGTCGAAGCTCTCGTTGCGCATCGGCTGCAGGAAGCTCCAGCCGCGGTGCAGGTGGCGGATCAGGCTGTGCGCCTTGTACTGGGTCGCGACGGCGATGCGCCGCACGCCGGAATTGAGCGCGTTCGACAGCGCGAAGTCGATGATGCGGGTCTTGCCGCCGAAGGGAACCGCCGGCTTCGCACGGTTCTCGGTCAGCTCCATGAGCCGCGACCCGCGCCCGCCCGCGAGCACGTACGCCATCGCCGAACGCGAGAGCGGCGTCGAATACGTCGATCTTTCCATGGAAGTCTCCGCAAGCTTCACGCCGCGCCGTCGTGAGCGAGCCGGAGCGTCGCCGGGGACGGCGGCATCGTCGCGGCCGGGCGGGGCTGGCCGGGCGCCGGCATTCCGGCGGTCGGTTCCCCGCCGACCGTGACCGCGCCTGGACGTGCCGCCGCTCGAGTATCGCGGCGACCTCCGACGCCGAAGCGCCGCGCCGGCGCGGACGGTTCAGCCGTGCCCCGGTCCGGAGTGCCAGATGTCGCGCGCATATTCGAGGATCGCGCGGTCCGCCGAGAACCACCCGACACGCGCCGTGTTGAGGATCGACCGCCGCCACCAGGCCGCCCTGTCCTGCCAGAGCAGCGCAACGCTGCGCTGGGCGGTGCGGTACGCCTCGAAGTCGGCGGCGACCATGAAGTAGTCGTGGTGCCGGATCCCGTCGACGAGACGCCGGTAGCGCGTGCGGTCGGTCGGCGAGAACGCGCCGGACGCGATCGCGTCGAGCACTTCGGTGAGCGCGTGCGATCGCTCGATCGTCTCGACGGCATCGAGCCCCGATCGCCGCCGCGCCGCCACTTCGTCCGCGGTCAGCCCGAAGATGAACAGGTTCTCGGCGCCGACCCGCTCGCGAATCTCGATGTTCGCGCCGTCCAGCGTCCCGATCGTCAGCGCGCCGTTGAGTGCGAGCTTCATGTTGCCGGTGCCCGACGCCTCCATCCCGGCCGTCGAGATCTGCTCGGAGAGGTCGGCGGCCGGGATGATCGCCTCGGCGAGGCTCACGTTGTAGTTCGGCAGGAACACGACCTTGAGCTGGCCGCGCACCGCCGGGTCGTTGTTGACGACGCGGGCGACGTCGCTCGCGAGCTTGATGATGAGCTTGGCCTGGTGGTAGCCGGCCGCCGCCTTGCCCGCGAAGATCTTCACGCGCGGCGACCAGCCGTGCGTCGGCTGCGCGCGGATCGCGTTGTAGAGCGCGACGGTCTCGAGGATGTTGAGGAGCTGCCGCTTGTACTCGTGGATCCGCTTGACCTGGACGTCGAAGATCGCGTCGGGGTCGATCCCGGTGCCGAGCCGCTCGGCGACGAGCCGCGCGAGCGCCACCTTGTTCGCGCGGCGCACTTCGGCGCAGCGGTCCCGGAACGCCGGGTCGTCCGCGTGCGCCGCGAGCGCCGCGATCGCGTTCGCGTCGTCGAGGAAGGCGGGGCCGATGGCCTCCGCGATCAGCGCCGTCAGCGCGGGATTCCCGTGCACGAGCCAGCGCCTGAACGAGATCCCGTTCGTCTTGTTGACGATGCGATCCGGATAGAGGTCGTGCAGGTCCCGGAAGATCGTCCTGCGCATGAGCTCGGTGTGCAGCGCCGAGACGCCGTTGACGCGGTGGGAGCCCAGGAACGCGAGCGGGCCCATCCGCACGTGACGATTGTCGTTCTCGGAGATGAGCGAGACCGAGGCGAGGAAGCCGTTGTCGTCACGCCCTTTCGCGCGCTGCGCATCGAGGTGCAGCGCGTTGATGAGGTAGATGATCTGCATGTGCCGCGGCAGCAGGCCCTCGAGGAGCGGCACCGGCCACGTCTCGAGCGCTTCCGGCAGCAGCGTGTGGTTCGTGTAGTTGAAGACGGACGTCGTGATCGTCCACGCGAGCTCCCACGGCATTGCGTGCTCGTCGACGAGCAGGCGCATGAGCTCGGGGATGGCGATCGCCGGATGCGTGTCGTTGAGCTGGATCGCCACGTGGTCGGACAGGGTCGACAGCTCGCCGTGCTGCTGCTGGTGCCGGCGCAGCAGGTCCTGCAGCGACGCCGACGCGAAGAAGAACTCCTGGCGCAGCCGGAGCTCGTGCCCGGCGGCGGTCTCGTCGCTCGGGTAGAGGACGCGCGAGACGGCCTCGAGGCGCACCCGATCGGCCAGCGCGCCCACGTGGTCGCCGCGATTGAAGTCCTCGAGCGAGATCGGGTCGTTCGCGCGTGCCGACCACAGGCGCAGCGTGTTCACGTGCCGCCCGCGCCATCCGACGATCGGCGTGTCGTAGGCGACGGCCTTCATCGTCTCGGCGGGCCGCCACGCGTAGCGCGCGCCGCCTTCCTCCGACTCGACGACCTCGACGGTGCCTCCGAAGCCGATGTCGTAAGCGACCTCGGGCCGCTCGAACTCCCAGGGGTTGCCCGACGAGAGCCAGTCTTCCGGCAACTCGACCTGCCAGCCGTCCTTGAGCGCCTGGCGGAAGATGCCGTGGTCGTAGCGGATCCCGTAGCCGTGGGCCGGGATCGCGAGCGTCGCCATGCTTTCCATGAAACAGGCCGCGAGGCGGCCGAGGCCGCCGTTGCCGAGGGCGGCGTCCGGCTCGATCCGGCGCAGGCGGTCGAGGTCGACGCCGAGATCGCGCAGCGCCTCGCGCGCGACGGCGACGAGCCCGAGGTTGCCGAGCGCCTCGAACAGCAGCCGGCCGATCAGGAACTCGAGGGAGAAGTAGTAGACGCGCTTGCGGCCATCCCGATAGGTCTTGCGCGTCGCGTCCATCCAGCGATTGACGATCTGGTCCCGTGCGGCGAGCGCCGTCGCGACGTACCAGTCGTGCTCGCGGGCGTGCGCGGGATCCTTGCCGACCATGTAGGTAAGTTTTTCAAGGATCGTCGCGCGGAAGGCAGCGACGGGGTCGGCGGCGGCGGACGCTGCGACCGGGACGGTCGAAGCGGCATCGGCCGGTTCGCCGATCACGAGTGGCTCGTGGCTCATGCGTCAAGTCTACCCGTTCGCCGCGCCTTTCCGCGAGGGTCCCGGGCGCAACGGCACGGCCAGCGCGACGGCAACGCCGGCGATTGCGCGAACCCCGTGCCCGTGCGAGAGTCCTTCGCGAGCGGCAGCCATGACGAACGACGTGCCCACCCTCCGCCTCGGCGTCGATCTCGGCGGCACCAAGATCGAGGTCGTCGCGCTCGGCCCGCGCGGAGAAGCCATCGTGCGCCGGCGCGTGCCGACGCCGCGCGACGATTACGCCGCGACGCTCGCGGCCGTGGCGACGCTCGTCCTCGACGTCGAACGGGAAGTCGGTGCGCGCGGGACCGTCGGCATCGGCACGCCAGGCTCGGTCTCGCGCGCGACCGGGCTCCTGCGCGGCTCGAACTCGGTGTGCCTCAACGGGCGGCCGATCGAGCGCGACCTCGAGCACGCGCTCGAGCGCGAGGTGAGGATCACGAACGACGCCAACTGCTTCGCCTTGTCGGAGGCGGTCGACGGCGCGGGGGAGGGTGCCGCGGTCGTCTTCGGCGCGATCCTCGGGACGGGGGTCGGCGCCGGCATCGTGGTGCGCGGCGAGGTGCTGGACGGCCCGAACGCCATCGCCGGCGAATGGGGGCACAATCCCCTGCCGTGGGCGCGCGACGACGAGCGCCCCGGTCCGCCGTGCTTCTGCGGCCGGGCCGGATGCATCGAGACCTTCGTGTCGGGAGCGGGTCTCGAGCGCGATCACCGGCGCGCGACGGGCGAGCCGCTCGACGCGCACGAGATCGTGGCGCGCGCCGCGTCGGGCGATGCCGCGTGCGAGGCGACGCTCGTCCGCTACGAGGACCGGCTCGCCCGCGCCCTGTCGCACGTGATCAATCTGCTCGACCCGGACGTCATCGTGCTCGGCGGGGGCCTGTCGAACGCCGCGCGCCTCTACGCGAACGTGCCGGCGCTCTGGGGTGCGTGGGTGTTCTCGGATCGCGTCGACACGCGGCTCGTGCCGCACCGGCACGGCGATTCGAGCGGCGTGCGCGGCGCGGCGTGGCTGTGGGGGCGCATTGCGCCCGCGCGGGACCGCGCGTGATCTCGGCCGCAGCGACAAAAGGCCGCAGCCTCGCGCGAGCCGCGGCGCTCTTTTCGCATGACGCTTGACGGGCGTCAAACGCGGCGCTTGTCGCGGCACCTGCGCAGCCCACAATGAGAATCGGAGAGGGTCCCGAGGGTTCGGGATCCGAACCAAGAGAGCAGCAGATGGCAGGAGGTTCTATGACCAACCTCGTCTCGTATGATCCGTTCGCTGAAACGGGGCTCGACGAGTTGTTCCGCGGCTTCTTCGCGCCGGTACGTTTCGAAGGAGCGCCGCGGACGCCGATCACGATCAAGATGGACGTGACCGAAACCGATGATGGCTACATGATCCACGCCGAAATGCCCGGCGTGAAGAAGGAAGACATCAACGTCGAAATCGAGGGCAACCAAGTGACGATCACCGGCGAGACGAAGCGGGAATGGGAAAAGAAGGAAGGCGACAAGGTGTTGCGGAGCGAGCGGTATTTCGGCAACGTCTATCGCAGCTTCACGGTTCCCGCCGAGCTCAACGAGGCGCTGTGCGAAGCGAAGTTCGCGAATGGCGTTCTCGAGCTCAAGCTCGTCAGGAAGCTGCCGGTTGCCGGTAAGAAGCTTCCGGTCAAGTAGGCGCCGACGGGGGAGTACCCCCGGCCGGCGTCCACTCCGGAGAAGGGCCCCGCTCGGGGCCCTTTTTCTTCGTGCGCGCTGCACGAGGGCGCAAGCGGATGCGCGTGGCGGCGCGGCGTGCTTCAATGACGGCCACGCCCCCGAAAATGAGGGCGGACGGGAGGGAGCGATGCACGCCATCGCGATCGTCGATGCGCTGAAGCGGATCCTCAAGGGGCGCGGCATCACGTACGCCAACGTCGCCGCGGGGCTCGGCTTGAGCGAGGCCAGCGTGAAGCGGATGTTCTCGCGCCGCGACTTCACGCTGCAGAGGCTCGAGGACGTGTGCAGGATCGCCGGGCTCGACTTCGGGGAGCTCGCGCACGAGGCCGGCGTCGAGGCGGCCGGCATGACGCACCTCACGGCGGAGCAGGAGCGGGAGATCGTCTCCGATCCGACGCTGATGCTGATCGCGCTCTGCGCCGTCGGGAACTGGACGTTCCGGCAGATCGCCGACACGTACGACATCGCGGAAGCCGAATGCGTGCGCTGCCTCGCGCGGCTCGACCGCCTGCGCATCATCGAGCTCGGGCCCGACAACCGCATCCGCCCGCTGATCAGCCGCACGTTCTCGTGGCTTCCCGGCGGACCGATCCAGCGCTATTTCCGCGAGCGCGTGGAATCGGAATTCCTGTCGAGCAAGTTCGACCGGCCCGGCGAGCTCTTCCTGTACGTCAACGGCATGCTTTCCCGCCACAGCTCCGCCGAGGTCACGGCGCGGATGCGCCGTGTCGCCGCCGATTTCGCGGACTTGCACGCGGCGGACCGTGCCCTGCCGCTGTCGGAGCGGCACGGCGCCAGCATGCTGCTCGCGATCCGGCCGTGGGAGCCGCGCGCGTTTCGCGCGCTGCGGCGGAAGGACAAGGCGCCCGTGCCGGCGGGCCGGCTCCTCAATCCGATGCTCGATCGGCCGCCCGGCGGCACGGAGCGCAGGGGCCGCCGGACGTAGCGTGCGGCGCCACTTGCGGTAGCGGCCGGCGCGACTTCCCGCGCGCCGCTTTACCCCCCGTCCGCCGCCGGCGCAGCGTGGATGCGCGGGCACGTGCCCGCATTCGATGCAAGGACTTCCATGCTAGGCGTCTCGAAGCGACTCGCCGTAGCCGCTGCGGCTCCGGCGCTGGTTCTGACGGGGTGCTACATCGTTCCCATCAACCCGGATGGCGCGCCGGCCTATCCTTATCCGTACTCGTACGGCGCGCCGCCGTACGCGGTGGTGCCGGCGCCGCCGGTGGTCACGGGCGGCCGGTTGCCGGCGCAGCTCAACGCGCGTCTCTACCCGATCAACGACGTCGCGACGCAGACCGGCGTCGTGACGGGCAGCGTCACCAACATGATGAACGGCAAGGGGCGCTTCCAGCTCGACTACCAGGGCGAGCTGCTGAGCGGCGAGGCGACGCGCACGTCGGGCGACGAGCGCCGCGGCGTCGCCAACGCCTACGGCGCGCGCGGCACGTACATGAGCTGCGAGTACAAGATGAACACCCCGTACCAGGGCGCAGGAACCTGCACGCTGTCGAACGGCGCGAAGTACGAGGTGCATCTCGGCGGGTGAGCGTCGATCGGCCCTCCCTTACTCTCTGCTCCGGGCCGGCGCTGCCGGCCCGCTTTTTCGGGAGACACGTTGCGCCAGATCAAACGCTTCGTCGACCGGCACGCGGATTCTAGAACCAGGCTCGGGATCTGAACGCGGCAACGTGATCGTGCGTGCCGGCTCTCCGTGGGAGGCGCGGCCGCAGGAGGCACCCGCCCCGGCGACGTGATGGGTTCGCGGCTCATGTTCAAGATCGCGGATCGACCCGAGGAGTTCGAGGCGATCCATCGTCTCAACTACCGGACGTTCGTCGAGGAGATTCCCCAGCACGCGGCGAACCCCGAGGGTCGGCTGGTCGACCGGTTCCACGAGCAGAACGTCTACCTCGTCTGCGTCGACGGCCCGGAGGTCGTCGGCATGCTCGCGCTGCGGACCGATCGCCCCTTCTCGCTCGACCTCAAGTTGCCCAACCTCGACGAGCTCCTGCCGCCGGGCCGCCGGATCGGCGAGGTGCGCCTGCTCGCCGTGGACCCGTCGCGGCGCCACTCGAAGATCCTGCCCGGGCTGTTCCGTCTCGTCGAGCGAGAGGCGCTCGGGCGCGGTCTCACGATGCTGATCGTTTCGGCGACGACGCGACAGGGGCGGCTCTACGAACGACTCGGGTTCGTGCCGTTCGGCCCCCAGGTCGGGAACGAGCGGGCCCGGTTCCAGCCGATGTGCCTCACGCTCGAACGCTTTCGCGAGGTCGAGTCGACCTACGCATGGCGATCGGGAGGGCAACGCGACGCGACGGAAGGGGAAGGAGAATGAACAACGGCCGCAGCCTGAGGTTCCTGCTGATCAACCCGACGGCGCCGCGGTGGCGCGTGCCGCCCGGCGGCGTCGCCTCGGCGGCGACGCGCTTCTTCCGCTTCTCTATGCTGTCGAGTCTCTACGTCGCGGCGGCGTTGCCGCCGGACGTCACGCCGACGATCGCCGACGAGGAAATCGAAGCGATCGACTTCGACGCCGACGCGGATCTCGTCGGCATCTCGTTCATGACGTTCAATGCCCCGCGCGCCTACGAGATCGCCGACCGGTTCCGTGCCGCGGGCAAGACCGTCGTCGTGGGCGGCTACCATCCGAGCCTCCTGCCCGACGAGGCGCAGCAGCACGCGGATTGCGTGTGCGTCGGCGAGGCCGAGGGAACGGTCCCGCAGATGATCGCGGACTTCCGCCGTGGTGAGCTGAAGGATCGCTACGTCGCGGGGCCGGTGTCCCTCGCGGGTCTGCCCGTGCCGGATCGCTCGCTGGTCCGGGTCGGGCGCTACGCCCCCGCCGCCGCGGTGCAGGCCACGCGCGGATGCCCCAACACGTGCAGCTTCTGCTCGATCACCTCGTTCTTTCACCACCGTTTCCGCACGCGCCCCGTGGACGAGGTGATCGCGGAGCTCCGCACGCTCGGCAGGCACCTGCTCTTCATGGACGACAACCTGACGGCGAACCGCGCCTATGCGTTGGCGCTCTTCGAGCGGATGCAGCCGCTCCGCAAGACCTGGTTCAGCCAGTGCAGCATCCGGATCGCGTACGACGACCGGCTGCTCGCCGCCGCGGCCGCGAGCGGATGCCGCGGGCTCTTCATCGGCCTCGAGTCGCTGTCGCAGGACAATCTCGCCGGCTGGAACAAGAAGACCAACAAGGCATCCGAATTCGAGTGGGCGATCCGCAGGATCCACGACCACGGCATCGGCGTCGTGCCCGGAATCGTCCTGGGCTACGACGGCGACACACGGCGAACGTTCGATGAGACGCTGGAATTCCTGCTGCGGACCAACGTCGACGCGCTGCAGGCGACTATCTTGACGCCGTTCCCCGGCACGCCTCTCTTCGCCGAAATGGAGCGCCAGGGCCGGATCGTCGACCGGGACTGGTCGCACTACGACTTCCGCCACGTCGTGTTCGAGCCCAAGCAGGTGAGCGCCGCGGAGCTCCAGGCTGGCCACGACCGCGTGCTCTCGGAGTTCTATTCGTTGAAGAATTCGGCGCGGCGCTTCGTCCGCGAGGTGGCGTACCTGCCGCTCGGACTGATTGCGAAGGCGGCGATTCCGCTCAACTTCTCCTACCGGACGCGCCTGACGGCGGACGGGACGATGCACTGACGATCGGCCGCGCGCGGGCGTCCCCGGCGCGGTCGCCCGTCCTGCTACATGTTCTGGTAGAGCGGACCGCCGCCGCCTTCCGGCGCCACCCAGACGATGTTCTGCGTCGGATCCTTGATGTCGCAGGTCTTGCAGTGCACGCAGTTCTGCGCGTTGATCTGCAGCCGGTCCTTGCCGTCCCCCGCCTTCACGAACTCGTAGACGCCCGCGGGGCAATAGCGGGCCTCGGGCCCCGCGTAGCGCGCCAGGTTGATCGCCACCGGCACCGACTCGTCCTTGAGCGTCAGGTGCGGCGGCTGGTTCTCCTCGTGGTTCGTGTTCGACACGAAGACCGACGACAGCCTGTCGAAGGTGAGCACGCCGTCGGGCTTCGGGTATTCGACCGGCGTGCACTCTGCGGCCGGCCGGAGCTTTTCGTGGTCCGCCTGCCACCGGTGCAGCGTCCACGGCGCACGCCCGCGCAGCACGATCTGGTCGACGCCCCAGAGCAGCGCCCCGCGGAGCAGGCCGAGGTCCAGGTAGGGCTTGAAGTTGCGCGCGACGTGGAGCTCGTCGCGCAGCCACGACCTTTCGAACGCCGCGGGGTAGGCGGCGAGTTCGTCGCCCGCGCGTCCGGCGGCGAGCGCTTCGAATGCGGCGTCGCCCGCCAGCATGCCCGACTTGATCGCCGCGTGGGAGCCCTTGATCCTGGGCGCGTTCAGGAAGCCGGCGTCGCAGCCGACGAGCGCGCCGCCCGGAAACACGAGCTTCGGCAGCGATTGGATCCCGCTCGCATTGATCGCGCGGGCGCCGTAGGCGAGCCGCTTGCCGCCCGCGAGGAACGCCGCGAGCGTCGGGTGCGTCTTGTAGCGCTGGAACTCCTGGAACGGATCGAGATACGGGTTCGTGTAGCCGAGGCCGACGACGAGTCCGACCGAGACCTGGTGGTTCTCGAAGTGGTACATGAAGCCGCCGCCGTACGTCGAGCGGTCGAGCGGCCAGCCGGCGCTGTGCAGCACGAGGCCCGGCACGTGCTTCGCCGGATCGACTTCCCACAGCTCCTTGATGCCGAGCCCCCACGTCTGCGGGTCGCGACCCTTGTCGAGCGAATGGCGGGCGATCACCTGCTTGCCGAGATGCCCGCGCGCGCCTTCGGCGAACAGCGTGTACCTGCCGGCGAGCTCGACCCCCGGCTGGAAGTTGGCGGTCCTCTGGCCGTCCTTGCCGACGCCCATGTCGCCGGTCGCGACGCCGCGCACCGCGCCCTTGTCGTCGTAGAGAACCTCGGCGCCCGCGAACCCCGCGAACACCTCGACGCCGAGCGCCTCCGCCTGCTGCCCGAGCCAGCGCACGACGTTCGCGAGGCTCACGACGTAGCAGCCGTCGTTGAGGAAGCAGGCGGGCAGGAGCCAGCGCGGGTTGAGGATCGCCTTCGAGCGGGTGAGCAGATAGAAGCGGTCTTCGCTCACCGGCGTGTGGAGCGGGGCGCCCTGCGCCTTCCACTCGGGGAGGAGCTCGGTCAGCGCCCGCGGATCCATCACCGCTCCGGACAGGATGTGGGCGCCGAGCTCGGAGCCCTTCTCCAGGACGACGACGCTCGTCTCCCTGCCGGCCTCCGCCGCGCGCTGCTTGATGCGGATCGCCGCGGCGAGGCCCGCCGGTCCGCCGCCGACGATCACGACGTCGTACTCCATCCGTTCGCGTTCCATGGCGGTCCTCGTCGTGGCGCGGCGGCCCGAGGCGGAATTGTATAATTCTCCGGTTTGCCGGGCGCTCTGCCCGTGCACGGCCTTCGATGAGCCCTCTCGGAATCTCGCTGCTCCTGGCCGTCGCGTTCGCCGGCTTCGGCATTCTCGCCGCCCGCAAGCTCCGCATCGTCGCCGCGCTCCAGCCGGAGGTCCGGTGGGACCGCCCCCTCGCACGGCTTGCGACGGTCGTCACGAACGGCTTCCTGCAGATGCGGATGATCGGGCGCGACTGGAAGCCCGGGCTCATGCACGCCGCGATCTTCGTCGGGTTCATGGCGCTGCTCGCGCGCAAGCTGCAGCTCATCGTCATCGGGTACAACGAGTCGTTCGTCTACCCCGGCGTCGTCGGGGGATGGTTCGCGGCGGGCAAGGACGTCGTCGAGATCGTGGTGCTGGTCGCGCTCGGCTACGCGTTCTGGCGCCGCTACGTCGTGCGGCCGCCGCGGCTCGAGAAGAACCGCGAGGCGCTCCTGATCCTGATCTTGATCCTCGCGATCATGATCACGGACTTCCTCTACGACGGTTTCCGCTTCGCTCTGTACGCCGGCACCGATCCCGGCATCGCGCACGAGCAGGCCTACGCGTTCGCGGGCCGACGCGTCGCTGCCGCGCTCTCCGGGCTGTCGCCGGCCGCGCTGACCATCGGCTATCACCTTTCGTACTGGGTGCAGCTCGTCGTCGTGTTCGCGTTCCTCGTGATCCTGCCCACGGGCGAGCACTTCCACATCGTGACCGCGCTGCCGGCGCTCTTCTTCCGGCGGGGCCGTCCGGCGAACGCGGTGCCGACGGTCGACCTCGACGCGATCATGGGCGACGAGGCCGCCGAGGGCGAGCTCAGGGTTGGCGTGCGCAGCGCGAAGGACCTCGTCTGGAAGGAGGGTCTCGACGCGTTCACGTGCACCGAGTGCGGGCGCTGCAAGGACGCGTGCCCGACGTTCCTGACCGGCAAGCCGCTGTCGATGAAGTGGGTGAACGACGACCTCAAGCACCACCTGCTCGCCGCGCGCGGGGCGATCGTCGAGTCGGCGGCGGGGGCCGACGCGCTGCCGGCGCTGGTGCCGGCGGTCATCAAGGAAGAGACGCTGTGGGCGTGCACGACCTGCGGCTACTGCGAGGCCGCGTGCCCGATCGAGCTCGAGCACCTCCCGCGCTTCTTCCGGATGCGCCAGCAGCGCGTGCTGATGGAAGGCGCGTTCCCGCACGAGCTCAAGGCGGTGTTCGACGCCTACGAAACGCAGAGCAACCCGTGGGGCCTGCCCGCGGAAACGCGCGCCGACTGGGCGAAGGAGCTCGACGTCCCGGTCGTCGAGACCGCGGAGCAGGTGGCGGCGCTCGACTACCTCTTCTACGTCGGGTCGGCCGAGTCGTTCGATCCGCGCGGCCAGCGTGTGGCGAAGGCGTTCGTGGCTGTCCTCAGGCACGCCGGCGTGAAGTTCGGCATCCTCGGACCGCGCGAGAGCTCCACCGGCGAGTGCGTGCGCCGCGCCGGCAACGAGATGCTGTTCCAGCAGCTCGCCAAGACGCTGATCGGGACGCTCGACGCGCTCGGCGTGAAGCGGATCGTCACCTGCGACCCGCACGCGTTCAACACGCTCCGCAACGAGTACCCGGAGTTCGGCGGCCGCTACGAGGTCGTCCACCACACGCAGCTGATCGCGCGGCTCCTGGCCGAGGGCCGCCTGCGCGTGCGGCGCGACGCCGAGCGGGTGATCTATCACGAACCCTGCTACCTCGCCCGCCACAACGGAGAGTACGAGGCGCCGCGCGCCATCGTGCGCGCGCTCGTGAAGGACACGCCACTCGAGTTCGACCTGCGCCGCGCCAAGGCGATGTGCTGCGGCGCCGGAGGCGCGCGCATGTGGATGGAGGAATCGATCGGCAAGCGCATCAACGTGCTCCGGGTCGAGCAGGCGCTGCCGCACGCGCCGAAGATCGTGGCGACCGCGTGCCCGTACTGCGCCGTGATGGTGGCCGACGGCATCTCGGCGCTCGACCGCACGGAAGCGATCGCGGCGCGCGACGTCGCCGAGCTCGTCGCCGCGGCGCTCGACGGCGCGCCGGCGGCGCGGGCCTGAGGCGAGCCGCCGTGTCGCACCGGCCCCGGATCCTGGTCCACACGTCCCGCCAGGCGATTCGCTGGGGCGACATGGACAAGCTCGGCCACGTCAACAACACCGTCTATTTCCGCTACATGGAACAGGCGCGGATCGAGTGGGTGCACGGCCTCGAGCCGGAGGTGCGCGCCTACGAGGGCGCCGGGCCCGTGATCGTCAACGCGAGCTGCACGTTCGTCGCGCCGCTCGTCTACCCCGGCGAGCTCGAAGTCCGGATGTTCCTGGGCGAGCCCGGCCGGACCAGCGTCGGCAGCTTCTACGAGATCTGGTGCGGAAGCCGCAAGTACGCCGAGGGCGCCGCCAAGATCGTCTGGATCGACCTCGCGAGCGGGCGCTCGGTGCCGCTGCCGGATAGAATCACGGCGCCGCTGCGCGCGCTCGAGGAAGGGCGCGGCTGAGGCAACGGCCGGAACCACGACGATGACCGCGAACCTGCCCCTCTGGCGGCCCTCTCCCGAGCGCATCGCGCAGGCCAACGTCACGGCCTTCGCGCGCGCGGTGGGCGCCGCGGCCGGCCGCTCGTTTCCCGACTACGGCTCGCTCTGGCGCTGGTCGAACGACGACCGCGAGGTGTTCTGGCGCAGCCTGTGGGACTACGCGGGCGTGATCGGCGAGCGCGGCGACCGCACGCTCGTGGACGCGCACCGGATGCCCGGCGCGCGCTGGTTTCCCGACGCGCGCCTCAACTTCGCCGAGAACCTGCTCGACGCGCGCGGCACCGACGACGCGACGGACGCGCTCGTGTTCCGCGGCGAGGACCGCGAGCGGAGCCGCGTCACGCACGGGGAGCTGCGCGCGCTCGCGTCGCGCGCGGCAGCCGCGCTGCGCGCGGCCGGTCTCGGGGCCGGCGACCGCGTCGCGGCCTACACCGCGAACGTGCCCGAAGCGATCGTCGCGATGCTGGGCGCGACGTCGTTCGGCGCGATCTGGTCGTCGTGCTCGCCGGACTTCGGCGTGCGCGGCGTGCTCGACCGGTTCAGCCAGATCGAGGCGCGCGTGCTCGTCACCGTCGACGGCTACTGGTACAACGGCAAGGCGATTCCGGTGCTCGACAAGGTCGCCGAGATCGTCGCCGGCCTGCCGACGGTCGAGCGCGTCGTCGTGGTGCCGTACCTCGAGCGCTCGGGGGGACCGCCTGCGACGCTCGGCCGGCTGCGCAACGCGGTGCGGTGGGGCGACTTCCTCGCCCCGCACCCGGCGGCGCCGATCGCGTTCGCGCGGCTGCCGTTCGACCACCCGCTCTACATCCTCTATTCGTCGGGAACGACCGGCGTGCCGAAGTGCATCGTTCACGGCGCGGGCGGCACGCTGCTCCAGCACCTCAAGGAACACCTGCTGCACGGCGACCTCAAGCCGGGCGACCGGCTCTTCTACTTCACCACCTGCGGCTGGATGATGTGGAACTGGCTCGTCTCGGCGCTGGCGACACGGGTCGCGCTTCTCCTCTTCGACGGCTCGCCGTTCATCGACCGCGGACGCGCGCTGTGGGACTTCGCCGAAGACGAGAGGATGACGCACTTCGGCACGTCGGCGAAGTACATCGACGCCGCGAAGAAGCTCGGCGTCGTGCCGCGCAAGGACTACGAGCTCACCGCGCTCCGCACGATGTTCTCGACCGGCAGCCCGCTCGCGGAGGAGAGCTTCGACTACGTCTACCAGTGCGTGAAGGACGACCTCTGCCTGTCGTCGATCTCGGGCGGCACCGACATCGTGTCCTGCTTCGCGCTCGGCAACCCGACGCTGCCCGTGTGGCGCGGCGAGCTCCAGTGCCGTGCGCTCGGCATGGCCGTCGACGTCTTCGACGACGAAGGGCATTCGTTGCCGGCGGGGAGCGGGCAGCGCGGCGAGCTCGTGTGCACGGCGCCGTTCCCGTCGATGCCGATCGGCTTCTGGAACGATCCTGACGGCGCGAAATACCGCACCGCGTACTTCGAGCGCTTTCCCGGCGTCTGGACGCACGGCGACTACGTCGAGCTCACCGAGCACGACGGGCTCGTGATCCACGGCCGTTCGGACGCGACGCTGAACCCGGGCGGCGTGCGGATCGGCACGGCCGAGATCTACCGGCAGGTCGAGCAGCTGCCGGAGGTCGTCGAGAGCCTCGTCATCGGACAGGACTGGCCGCCGGGCGAGGTGGGCGACGTGCGCGTCGTGCTGTTCGTCAAGCTGGCCGAGGGACTCGAACTCGACGACGCGCTCGTCGAGAAGATCCGCGCGCACGTCCGCGCGAACACGACGCCGCGCCACGTTCCGGCGAAGGTGCTGCAGGTCACGGACATCCCGCGCACGAAGAGCAACAAGATCGTCGAGCTGGCTGTGCGCAACGTCGTGCATGGTCTTCCGGTCAGGAACGCCGAGGCGCTCGCGAACCCCGAGGCGCTCGAGCAGTACCGCGACCGGCCCGAGCTCCGGACCTGACGATGGCGGACCGCGCATGCTGATCGACGCCGAACGCTCGATGCTCCTCGTGGTCGACCTCCAGGAGCGGATGGTTCCGGCGATTCCGGACCGCGATCGGGTCGTCGCGAACGCCGCGTGGCTCGTCCGCCTCGCGCAGAGGCTCGGCGTGCCCGTCGCCGCCACCGAGCAGTACGCGAAGGGGCTCGGAACGACGGTGGACGCCGTCCGCGCGATGCTGCCTGAAGGCGCGATCGCGGGCAAGACGCGGTTCTCGTGCGTTGCCGCGCAATGCCTTGCGTCGCTGCCCGGGAACGACCGCCCGCAGGTCGTCGTGGTCGGCGTCGAGACGCACGTCTGCCTGCTGCAGACCGCGCTCGAGCTGCTCGAGGAGGGAAAGGAGGTCTACGTCGTCGCCGACTGCGTGGGCTCGCGGCGCGATTTCGATCGCGACGTCGCGCTCGAGCGGCTGCGGCAGGAGGGCGCGCGCATCGTCACCCGCGAGATGGTCGCCTTCGAGTGGCTGGGCGAAGCGGCGACGCCGCTGTTCCGCGAGGTCAGCCGGGAATTCTTCAAGTCTTGAGCGCGCCGTGAACTTCATCGCCGTCCTGGCCGCGCTCGGGCTCGAGCAATGGCGCGCGTTCCGCTGGCGCGCGGGCCTCGAGCACGCGTTCATCGCCTACGTGCACTGGCTCGAGGAGAAGCTGAACGCGGGCACGGCGCGGCAGGGCGCCGTCGCGGTGATCGCGGCGCTGCTTCCGCCGGTTGCTGTCGCGGCCGTCGTGCACGGGCTGCTCGCGGCGGCGAATCCGCTGCTCGCGCTGCTGTGGGACATCGCGCTCCTCTATCTGCTCATGGGCTTCCGGCGCTTCAGCCACGCGTACACGGAGATCGTCGAGGCGCTCAAGGCCGGCGACCTCCAGGCGGCGCGCCGCGCGCTCGCCGCCTGGCGCGGCGCCGGGACCGGCGACCTCTCGACGGAGGAAGTCGCCAAGCTCGCGATGGAGCGCGGGCTCGTGGATTCCTACCGGCAGGTCTTCGCGGCGCTGTTCTGGTTCGCCGTCCTGCCGGGCCCGGCAGGCGCGGTCCTCTACCGCGCTGCGGCGCTGCTCGCCGACGAGTGGCGCGGCGACGCGCGGGGCAGCGACACGACGCCGATCGGGCGCGCCCGCGCGACGTTCGGCATGCCGGCGCGACGGCTCCTGTGGCTCCTGGACTGGGTCCCCGTGCGGCTCGCAGCGCTCTCGTTCGCGATCGTCGGAGATTTCGAGGACGCGGTGTCGTGCTGGCGCACGCAGGCGAAGAGCTGGGCAGACCAGGAGGGCGGCGAGCACGAAGGCATCATCCTCGCGAGCGGGGGCGGCGCGCTCGGGGTCGTGCTCGGCGGCGCGCTGCCGGTTGCCGGCGGCGAATCGGAGTTCCGCCCCGAGATGGGCATGGGCGAGGCGGCGGACGCAGATCTGCTCCCGAGCGGCATCGGCCTCGTGTGGCGCGCGCTCGTGCTCTGGCTCCTGTTGATGCTGCTGCTGACGCTCGCGTACTGGGCGCCCTGACGACAGCGGGAGGGCGGCGCGACCTGCGTCGCTTCCGGCGGGCGTAGGGCGTTACGCCGACCGCGGGCGGCCGGGTGCGCGCACGGCGGTGCTCGCCGCGACGAGCTCATGCAGGAGCGCGAGGCGATGCGGCGCCACGAGCCCCGCGTCGACGGCCTCGCGCACGGCGCAGCCCGGCTCGCGCTCGTGCCGGCAGTCGCGGAAGCGGCAGCGGCCGAGGAACGGCCGGAGCTCGACGAACGCGCGCGGCAGCTCGTCCGGCGCGACGTGAGCGAGCCCGAACGCCTTCATGCCCGGCGAGTCGACGATCCACCCGTCTCCGCGCGCGGCTGGCAGGGCGTGCAGCGTGGAATGCGACGTCGTGTGCCGCCCGGTCGCGAGCGCCGTCGACACTTCCGCGGTCTTCGCGCCCGCGTCGGGCGCGAGGGCGTTGAGTATGGTCGACTTGCCCATGCCCGACTGGCCGATCAGCACCGTGTGGGCGCCCGCGAGCCACGGCAGGAGCGGTGTCGCGTCGCGCTTCGCCGCGAGCTCGACGACCGGATAGCCCAGCCTCGCGAACGGCTCGAGGCGCACGAGCAGCGCCGGGAAGTCGGCCAGGTCGGCCTTGTTCGCGGCGAGCACGAACGCGCAGCCTTCGGCCTCGGCGGCCACCGTCCAGCGGTGGACGAGCTCGAGATCGACGGCGATGCCCGCCGCGACGACGCCGCAGACGAGCGTGACGTTCGCCGCGACGAGCTTCTCCCGGAACGCGTCCGAGCGGTAGACGAGCGAGCGGCGCTCGGCGACCGCTTCGATCGCGCCGCCGCCGGCGACGCGCGCAACGGTCACGCGGTCGCCGCAGGCGAGCGCCGTCGCCCGGCCCTTGAGCACGCAGTCGATCGTCTCGCCGTCGTCGAGGCGCACCGCGAAACGGCGGCGGCGGCAGGCGACGACGAGGCCCTCGCGGCGGACCGGGGCGCCCGCGCGCGCGCTCGTCACCGGCGCAGTCCCTCGACCTTTGCCGCGCAGACGACGTCGTTCAGCGTCACGCCGCCGGCGCTGTGCGTCGACCAGCCGACCGTGCAGCGGCCGTAGTGCACGCCGAGATCCGGATGGTGATCCTCGCGCTCGGCGATCGCCGCGACCGCGTTGACGAAGCGGATGGTCGCCGCGTAATCGGAAAAGCGGAATTCCTTCTCGAGCGCGTTCCCCGCGCGCGACCACCCCGGGAGCGCCGGCAGGTGCGTGCCGAGCTCCGCGTCGGAAAGCCTGCGCGCGCCGGGCTCGCAGGCGAGCGCGGCGAGGGCCGCGAGCGCGTCGGAGGCCCCGGTCACGGCGGGAACTTGTAGAACTCGCGGTTCAGGTACGCCGCGACGTTCTGCTCGTCCTCGGGGAAGTAGCCCTTGCCGAGGTTCGCGCTGCAGAACTGCACCTGCGCGAGGAGCTTCTGCGGCGTCGTCACCCGGCGCTCGGGCCGCGTGTAGATCCGATCGGGGTCGCCCGCGAACTGCCGGGCGTGGCACGACACGCAATCCCGTTCGACGAGCGCTTTCCCGGCCTCGGCGTTGCCGGCGGCGAACGGCGCGGGCTGCTTCTGCGCGGCCGCGGCCGGAACGAGGGCCGCGAGCGCGAGGGCGATGGCAATCCGGCGGCGCATGGAGCCTCCTTTGCGACGGCGTCAGGTCGCCTGCAGCCGCGCGATGCGCTGCACGGCCGGCGGGTGCGAATCGTAGACCGCCGAGTACAGCGGATCGGGCGTGAGCGTCGAGGCGTTGTCCTCGTAGAGCTTGACGAGCGCCTGGACGAGCGCGGCCGCGGACGCGTGGCGCGCGGCAAACGCGTCCGCCTCGAACTCGTGGCGGCGCGAGTACAGCGACGCGAGCGGCGCCAGCACGAACGTGAAGACGGGCAGCGCGAGGAAGAAGAGGACGAGCGCGACGCCCGGGCGATCGGGCGACGCCGGCACGCCGAGCCCTTCGTAGAACCACGAAGCGTCCGCGAGCCAGGCGAGAAGCGCGAGCAGCGCGAGCGAGAGCGCCGCGGACCACGCGATCCGCTTGAGGACGTGCCGCAGCCGGAAGTGTCCGAGCTCGTGCGCGAGCACCGCCTCGACTTCGTCGGGCGCGAGCCGCTCGAGCAGCGTGTCGAAGAACACGATGCGCTTCGCGCGGCCGAACCCCGTGAAGTACGCGTTCCCGTGCGTCGAGCGCCGCGAGCCGTCCATCACGAAGAGGCCCTTGCTCGTGAAGCCGCAGCGCGCGAGCAGCGCCTCGATCGCGCTGCGCGCCGGGCCTTCGGGCAGCGGCGAGAAGCGGTTGAAGAGCGGCGCGATGACCGTCGGGTAGAGCGCGAGCACGAGGAACTGGAACGCCATCCACGCGGCCCACGCCCACAGCCACCAGCCGGCGCCGGCGGCGCGCATGAGCCAGAGCACCAGCGCGGCGAGCGGAATGCCGAGCACCGCCGCAACGAGGGCGCTCTTCGCCACGTCGGCGACCCACAGCGCGCGCGTCGTCCGGTTGAAGCCATACTTCGCCTCGATGCGGAACGTGTGCACGTAGGAGAAGGGCAGGCCCACGACTCCTGCGACCAGCGCCACCGCCACGACGAGCGCGACATCGGCGAGGAGCGGCCCCAGGCCCAGCGAGGCGGTCCAGCCGACGAGCACCGCGACGCCGCCGCCGAGGGTGAGCAGGAGCAGGAGCGCGCCCTCCGCGAGCGTCTCCTCGCGCGAGAAGCGCACGCGCGCCACCGTGTAGTCGGCGGCCTTGCGGTGCGCGTCGGGGCCGACGCGACCTTCGAAGACGGGCGGCACACCGTCGCGGTGCGCGGCGACGAAGCGTTCCTGCCGGCGGGCGAGCCAGAGCTTCGCGACGAGCCACGCCGCGAGCGCCGCGACGAACACGGCGGAGAAGAAGGTGGCGTTCACGGCGAAGCGAAGACCCTCCGGGCAAGAGTGCGATGTGCGAGAATGCGCGGGCCATTCTACAGTGAATCCGCCATGCCGCAGGACGCCGCCCGCCTCGTCTGGATCGACCTCGAGATGACGGGGTTGAAACCCGAAACCGATCGCGTCATCGAGGTCGCGCTCGTCGTCACCGACGGCGATCTCGCGCCGGTGGCCGAGGCGCCGGTGTGGGCCGTCCACCAGGACGACGCGGCGCTCGACGCGATGGACTCGTGGAACAAGGGCACGCACGGCCGTTCGGGGCTGATAGACCGCGTGAAGGCGTCGCCCTTCGCGGAAGCGGACGTCGAGGCCGCGGCGCTCGCTTTCCTGCGCGAGCACGTCCCCCCGAAGGCCTCGCCGATGTGCGGGAACTCGATCTGCCAGGACCGGCGGTTCCTCGCCCGCTGGATGCCGGCGCTCGAGGACTACTTCCACTATCGCAACCTCGACGTCTCGACGCTGAAGGAGCTCGCCCGGCGGTGGAAGCCGGACCTGATGAAGGGCGTGCCCAAGGAGGGCAAGCACGAGGCGCTCGCCGACGTCTACGAGTCGATCGCGGAGCTCCGCTACTATCGCGAGAATTTCATCCGGCCTTGAGCGTGCGGGCTCACCGTTTGCGCGCGAGCATTACCCCGTCGCCGATCGTGAGCAGGCACGCGTCGACGCGCGAATCCGCGGCGATCTTCGCGTTGAGCGCGCGCAGCGCGCTCGTGCTCTCGTCGGACGCCGCGGGATCGGCGACCCTGCCGCTCCACAGCATGTTGTCGAGCGCGACGAGGCCGCCCCGGCGAAGCAGGCCGAGGCACGCCTCGTAGTAAGCGTCGTACGAGGTCTTGTCCGCGTCGATGAAGGCCAGGTCGAAGGTGCCGGCGCCGTGCTCGCGGACGAGGCGCGCGAGCGTGTCGCGCGCCGGACCTAGTCTCAGGTCGACGCGCGCCGCGACACCCGCTTCCTTCCAGTAGCGGCGTCCGATCGACGTCCAGTCGTCGCTCGTGTCGCAGGCGACCAGCAGGCCGTCGTCGGGCAGCGCGGACGCGACCGCGAGCGCGCTGTAGCCCGTGAACGTGCCGACCTCGAGCGCCCGCCGTGCGCCGATCGCGCGGGCGAGAAGCGCGAGGAGCGCGGCCAGGTCGGTTCCGATCTGCATCCCGGCCTCGGGCAGCCGCGCGGTCTCGGCGCGAAGCCTCTTCTGCAGCGGGGTCTCGCGCGCGAGCGTCTCGCAGACGTAATGCTCGATGGGGTCGGGCAGCAGCGATCGCTTCATGAACGTCTCCGGGAGACCGCGGGCGCAGGGTGCCAGTATGGACCCAAGGGTTGCCGCGCCGGATAATTCGCCGATGAGATTCTGCAGCCACTGCGGGTCGGATCGCATCGCCCTCGGGATCCCGCAGGGCGATCACGTGCCGCGCTACGTGTGCGCGGCGTGCGGGACCGTCCACTACCAGAATCCGAAGGTGGTGGTCGGCTGCCTGCCCGAGTGGGAGGACGAGGTGCTCCTGTGCCGGCGCGCGATCGAGCCGCGCCAGGGCCTGTGGACGCTGCCCGCAGGCTTCCTCGAGAACAACGAGACGCTCCATGCGGGCGCGGCGCGCGAGACGCTCGAGGAGGCGCGCGCTCGCGTCGAGGTCGGCGCGCTCTACACGATGATCAGCCTGCCGCAGATCAGCCAGGTCTACGTGATCTTCCGCGCCCGCCTGGTCGACCTCGACTTCGGCCCCGGCCCGGAGAGCCTCGAAGTGCGGCTCTTCCGCGAGGAGCAGATTCCGTGGGAGGAGCTCGCCTTCCGCACGATCGGCAGGACGCTCCGCAACTATTTTCTCGACCGGAAGCAGGGCGCGTTTCCGACGCGGGTCAGCACGCTCGAGCGGCGGCCCCCTCGGACGGCGGCGCCGCTCGGCGCCGGCTGAGCGGGATGCGGACCGTTTTCGGGTAGACTTTTAGAAAATCACCCCATCGGAGGAACGCCATGACGACCCATCGCCTCGCTCTCGCGTCGATTGCCGCGATTGCGCTCACCGTCTCGCCGCTCACCGGCGCGCAGCAGCCCGCCCGGATCTCGATCACCACGGGCGGCACCGGCGGCGTCTACTACCCGATGGGTGGCGGCATGGCGAACATCCTATCCAAGTACGTTCCCGGCTTGCAGGCGACGGCCGAGGTGACGGGTGGCTCCATCGACAATCTGAAGCTCATCAACGCGGGCAAGTCCGAGGTGGGTTTCTCCATGGCGGACGCAGCGTGGGAAGCGCACGAAGGTGTGGACAAGTTCAAGGACGGCAAGATCAACGCCCGGACGCTCCTG
>DASQBO010000193.1:0-2067 GCA_035635175.1 Casimicrobiaceae bacterium
GATAGGCGGACGTACTCCCGCGAATGGGAGGCATTGTCACCGGGGCCGTAACAGGCCACCTTGACCGAAATCAACCTCGCTCTCGTCATCCCCGTGCAGGCGGGGATCCGGCGACTTCGTCGTTGCCTCGGACGCAAGGACGCCGGGTTCCGGGTGCGCGGGAAACGACCGGGGGGATGCGCTCGGATGTTCAGGCGGGGAAGCCGTTCACCCGCCAGGCTTGAGCGCGCGGATCCTCGCGTACAGCGTGTCGCGGTCGAGCCCGGTCGCCGCCGCCGCGACCCGCGCGGCGCGAGCGGGCGGCAGCTCCTCCGCGAGCGCTCGCAGGAGCCGCTCGACCGCGAGCGGAGGAGCCGGCGCGACGTCGCGCGCGGAAGCCTCGCGCGGAGCGTCGACCACGAGCACGAACTCGCCGCGCGTGCGGTGCCCGTCGGCCGCGAGCCACGCCGCGGCGTCGGCGAGCGGCATCGACGCGATCGTCTCGAACTTCTTCGTGATCTCGCGCGCGACGACGACGGCGCGATCGCCGCCGAGCGCCGCGGCGAGCTCGCCCGCCGTGCGGACCACGCGATGCGGCGCCTCGTAAACGACGACGGCCAGCGGCAGCGGGGCGAGCGTCGCGAGGAGCTCGCGCCGCGCCTTCGCGGCCGCCGGCAGGAAGCCCGCGAAGACGAATCGCTCCGCGGCGAGCCCCGCCGCGGAGACGGCGGCCACCGCCGCGTTGGGTCCGGGGATCGGGACCACCGGCAACGATGCGGCGCGCACCGCCGCGACAAGGCGTGCGCCCGGATCGCTGATCGCCGGGGTGCCCGCGTCGGTGACGAGCGCGACGCTCCTGCCTTCGCGCAGCAGGCCGACGATCGTCGCGGCGCGCTTCGCCTCGTTGTGCTCGTGCAGCGACAGCGGCCGCGTCGCGACGCCGAAGTGGCGGAGCAGCGGCGTCGTCACGCGCGTGTCCTCGGCCGCGATCACGTCGGCCGTGGCGAGCACGTCGAGCGCGCGCAGCGTGACGTCGCGCAGGTTACCGAGCGGAGTCGCGACCACATATAATGTTCCGGCGGCGGCGTGGAAGCGCGGCGCCGTCGCCTCTGGGATGTCGCCGGTCCCTGTTGCCCGCACGTCAGAGTGGGAATCGCGCATGACCGCACGCCGCCCCGGACCCCGCCCTTTGCAGCGACGCCTTCGGGGATGGATGAGCGTGCTCCTGATGGCGGCGGCGCTGCCGGCATTGTCCATCGCGCAGACGCCCCCGGCAAGCAGCGACGCACAGGCACCTCCGGCCACGAGCGTGGCGCCGACGCCTCCGGCGACGAGCGATGCGCGGACTTCGCCGGCCGGCAGCGATGCGCCGAAGGATGCGAACCCCGCGCGCACGGTGTCCGAGATCGCGCTGGTGCTGCCGCTCTCGTCGGCGATCTACGGTCGCGCCGCGAGCGCGGTCAAGGCCGGCTTCCTCGCCGCGGCAGCGCTCGCCAACGCGCATCCCGCGGTGATCGCACACGGCGACGGCGACGTCGAGGCCGCGTTCGCGCAGGCGCGCGCGACCGGCGCGCGGGTCATCGTGGGCCCGCTCGTCCGCGACGACCTGCGGGCGGTCGTCGCGGCCGGCATCGACGCGCCGACCGTGCTCGCGCTGAACCAGCTCGACGACACGCCGTTGCCGCCGAACATGTACGCGCTCACGCTCTCGGTCGAGAGCGACGCGCGCCAGCTCGCCCGGCTCGCGCGCGAAGCCGGCGTACAGACCGTCGCCGTCGTGGGCAACGATTCGCCGCTGCAGAAGCGCTTCGCCGCGGCCTTCGTCGACGCGTGGCTGTTGCAGGGCGGTGCCGCGCCGGTCACGCTGCGCTTCGACCGCTCGCCCGAGATGCTCGCGCTCCTCAGGCGCGAGCTCGCGCGCACGCCCGTCGACGCGGTCGTGCTCGCCGTCGACAGCGCGGACGCGGCGCTCGTGAAGCCATACCTCGGCACGCGCGCGGCGTACGCCGGGAGCACGGTGAACGACCGCCCCTCGCCCGAGGCGATGCGCGACCTAGAGGATCTTCGCTTCGTCGAGATTCCCTGGCT
>DASQBO010000194.1:0-4282 GCA_035635175.1 Casimicrobiaceae bacterium
GCGGCGAGACCGCGCTTCGCGCCGTCGGTCACGGCGGCGCGCCCCCTTTCGGCTGCCACGGCTCCGCCTTGAGGAACACGCCACCCACGCCTAGCACCTTGGCCATGGAGTCCCGCCGTCCTCGTCAATCGAGCGTCACGCTCGCCCGCACGACACCCGCCTTCTCGTGTCGCGCGGCCACTTCGACGCGCTCCCCCCGCTTCGCGCGGACGACCCACTCGACCTTGATCCGGTCGTCGGTGAGGTTGTAGTCGGGCCAGAACGAGACGCCCGTGTGCTTGTACGCCTTGCCCTCGAGCTGCCCGAGCTGCTCGCGCCGCTTGCCGTGGACGAGCGCGGCCCCCGCGGGCAACGCGATCTCGGCGACGAGGCCGCGGACGACCTTCCGCTCGAGCGCGCGCTTCGAGACGTAGCTCGGGAGCCAGCCCGTGTTCTGCACGACGAGCCGCACGCGCCACGTGTCGCCGCCCAGGGACTCCGCGTCGGCGACCACGAGCTCCATCTTCGGCGAGGTGAGCGCCTGCCACAGCATCCACTTCGGAAAGCGCGCGAGCTCGCGCTCCAGAAGCGGCGGCGGCGGATTGGAGAACGCGTGAAAGCGGTTCCAGCCGCCGATCTCGATCTTCCCGAGCTGCGGATGGTCGAACGGCTTCCACCCGGCGTGCGCGATCCCGCCGAGCTTTTCGCGGTTCCACGCATAGAGCTTGAGGTCGTCCTCGATCGGGTGGTCGCGGAACCAGTCGATGTAGAGATACTTCTCGATCCCCGCTTCGCGCATCGGGCTCCAGATCTCGACCACCCACGTGTACATGCCGAGGTGCTCGTAGAGCCAGTCGAAGGTGCCCGCGATCACCGACTTCGGGTGATAGCGGAACTCGTGGTAGACCGAAATCGCGGGATAGCCCGTGAGTTCCTGGCCCTTCTCGCCCGTCTTCTTGTAGAACCAGAGGTCCTCGGCGTGCATCTCCTCGTCGGGCGAGTGCTCGAACGGCCGCAGGAGCACGCCGCTCCAGGTGTGGAACGTGGTCGCGCCCGTGATGTTGGGGTGGCCGGTGATGAAGGCGACGAGCGCGCGCACCTCGGGCTCGGAGGCCGGATACGGGCCTGCGCCCTGCTGCTCGAACTCCTGGCGCCAGCTCGCCGGAAAGTTGCGGTTGAGATCGAGCCCCTGCTTCGCCTTCTTCATCCGCAGCGTGTAGCCGTCCCAGTCCTCGACCGTGCCTTCGGGCAGCACCCGATAGTACGTGCCGCCCGTCTCGATGGGGTCGCGCCGCACCATGAGTCCCGGCTGCTGCGGATGATCCTTCCACAGGCCGTTCGGATCGCGGATGCGCATCTGCAGGATGCGGCCGTCGCCGTCGATGTCCTCGACGGTGAGACCCTCGATCTCCTCCTCGTCGTACGGGTACGGCCGCGTGCTCGAGCGGATCCACTTCGGCTTGTCGGCGAGCGCCCATTCGGCGCCGTCGGGATTGATGCGCGGACACAGGTAGAACGCGCGCGTGTCGAGCGCCCGCGTCACGTCGGCGTCCTTGCCGTACTGCCCGACGAGCGTGTGCAGGAAATACAGCGTGGCCGCCGACGCCGCGACCTCGGTCGCGTGGATGTTGCCGTCGACCCAGAACGCGGGCTTCTCCGCGGCGGGACCGGTCGCCGCGTTGGTCACCGTCGCGACCCAGATGTCGCGGCCCTCGTGGCTCTTCCCGATCGACTCCAGCGTGACGAGCTCGGGGTGCTCGGCGGCGAACGCGTTGAGAATCGCCGTGAGCTCGGCGTAACGGTGGAAACGGTCGAAGGCGATCGTGGGCATGCGGCGTCGGGATGGGGAACGGCGGGGAGGCGGCATCTTACCCCGGCCGGCGAACGCGGCCGCGGCCCGCGATGCAACCCCTTGATCGGGCTTGCCAAAACGGCACGGTGGTCAGGCGAGGCGGGATACCGTATATTTATACGGCTGTCGCCCGATCATGCTTCCCGCCTACGCCGAGCTGCACTGCCTGTCGAACTACTCCTTCCTGCGCGGCGCGTCGCATCCGGAGGAGCTCGCGGAACGCGCGCGCGCGCTGGGCTACACCGCGCTCGCGATCACCGACGAGTGCTCGGTCGCCGGCGCGGCCCGCGCGCATTTCGCGGCGAAGGACGCGGGCCTGCCGCTCGTCATCGGCAGCGAGCTCACGCTTGTCGACGGCGTGAAGCTCGTGCTGCTCGCGACCGATCGCGCGAGCTACGGCAATCTCGCGCAGCTCATCACCCGCGGGCGGCGGCAGGCGAAGAAAGGCACTTATGCGCTCGCGCGCAACGACGTCGCGGCGCTCGCGCCGGGGCTGCTCGCGCTGTGGGTGCCGCCGCAAGGCGCTCCGCGCAGCCGTGATCCGGTCGACGCCGAGACGACCGACGCCGCACGCTGGGTCGTGGCAACGTTTCCGGATCGCGCATGGATCGCGGTCGAGCTCTTCGCGCGCGCCGGCGACCGCGCCAGGCTCGTGCATTGCGCGGAGCTCGCGCGAGTGAGCGGCCTGGCGCAAGTCGCCGCGGGCGACGTCCACATGCACGCCCGTGCGCGGCGCGCGCTGCAGGACACGGTCACCGCGATCCGCTTGAAGAAGCCGATCGCCGAATGCGGGCTCGCGCTCTTTCCCAACGGCGAGCGGCACCTGCGCTCGCGGGCGCGCCTCGCGACGATCTACCCGCCGGCGCTGCTCGAAGAGACCATTGCCATAGCGGAGCGCTGCCGTTTCTCCCTCGACGAGCTGCGCTACGAGTATCCCGAGGAGATCGTGCCGCCCGGCGCGACGCCGGCGTCGCACCTGCGCGCGCTGACCGACGCCGGGCTCGCGCGGCGCTATCCCGCCGGCGTCCCGGCCGACGTCCGCGAACTGGTCGAGCACGAGCTCGCGCTGATCGCCGAATTGCGCTACGAGCCCTACTTCCTCACCGTCCACGACATCGTCGCGTTCGCGCGGTCGCAGAAGATCCTCTGCCAGGGTCGCGGCTCGGCGGCGAACTCGGCGGTCTGCTACGCGCTCGGCATCACCGAGGTCGACCCGTCGCGGATGTCGATGCTGTTCGAGCGCTTCATCAGCCGCGAGCGCAACGAGCCGCCCGACATCGACGTCGACTTCGAGCACCAGCGGCGCGAGGAGGTGATGCAGTACGTCTACCGGAAGTACGGCCGCGACCGCGCCGCGCTGGCCGCGACGCTCATCACCTACCGGCCGCGCAGCGCCGTGCGCGACGTCGGCAAGGCGCTCGGCCTCGATCTCGCGCAGGTCGACCGGCTCGCGTCGGTGTTCGCATGGTGGGACGGCCGCGAGGTCGCCGCGCAGCGGATTCGCGAAGCCGGGTTCGCGGCCGACAACCCGGTCATCGCGCGGCTCGTCGCGCTGACCGACGAGCTCATGGGCTTCCCGCGCCACCTCTCGCAGCACGTCGGCGGCTTCGTCATCGCGCGCGACCTGCTCGAGCGGATGGTGCCGGTCGAGAACGCGGCGATGCCGGACCGCACGGTGATCCAATGGGACAAGGACGACCTCGACGCGCTCGGCCTCCTCAAGGTCGACTGCCTCGCGCTCGGCATGCTCTCGGCAATCCGCCGCTGCCTAGAGATGGTCTCGCGCGGGCGTGACCGTCCGCTCGCGATGCAGGACATTCCCGCCGAGGATCCCGAGGTCTACGCGATGTGCCAGCGCGCCGACACGATCGGCGTGTTCCAGATCGAGTCGCGCGCGCAGCAGTCGATGCTGCCGCGCCTCCGGCCCGCCTGCTTCTACGATCTCGTGATCGAGGTCGCGATCGTGCGCCCCGGCCCGATCCAGGGCGGGATGGTGCACCCGTACCTCAAGCGGCGGCAGGGGAAGGAGCCCGTCACCTACCCGAGCGACGCGGTGAAGGGCGTGCTCGAGCGCACGCTCGGCGTGCCGATCTTCCAGGAGCAGGTGATGCAGCTCGCGATCGTCGCCGCGGGCTTCTCGCCCGGCGAAGCCGACCATCTGCGGCGGTCGATGGCGGCGTGGCGCCGGAAAGGCGGCCTCGAGAAGTTCGAGCAGCGGCTCGTCGACGGCATGGGCGAGCGCGGCTACAGCGAAGCGTTCGCGCGGCAGATTTATCAGCAGATCCTGGGCTTCGGCGAATACGGCTTCCCCGAGTCGCACTCGGCGTCCTTCGCCCTTCTCGTCTACACGTCGGCGTGGCTCAAGCGCTACCATCCGGCGGCGTTCACCGGCGCGCTCCTGAATTCGCTGCCGATGGGCTTCTACGCGCCCGCGCAGCTCGTGCAGGACGC
>DASQBO010000195.1:0-2630 GCA_035635175.1 Casimicrobiaceae bacterium
CGCTCGCCGAGTGCGCCGTCTATGCGCGGCAGGGCGTGACCGGCGAACGCAAGGCGGGCGCGATCGGCTTCGCGACGCTGCGCGGCGGCGACGTCGTGGGCGAGCACACCGTCGTCTTCGCCGGCGCCGGCGAGCGCCTCGAGCTCGCGCACAAGGCGGCGTCGCGACAGAACTTCGCGGCCGGGGCGCTCCGGGCGGCCCGTTTCGTCGCCGCTCGGCGTGCCTCGGGGCAGACGGGGCTCGCCGACATGCGGGACGTGCTGGGGCTCACCTAGCCGCGTGGCGACGGCAGCGCACCCGTTCAATCTGCAGGGCGCGCTCGCGCTCGTCACCGGCGGCGGGTCGGGCATCGGCTTCGCGATCGCGGAAGCGCTGGGCCATGCCGGCGCGCGCGTCGTCGTCACCGGCCGTAACCGCGCGAAGCTCGACGCCGCGAGAGGACGCCTCGCGGGCGCGGGCATCGCGGCCGCGACGGCGACGTTCGACGTCACGGACCCGGCGGCGGTCGACGAGGCCATGGCGGACGTCGCCCGCGAGCACGGCGCCGTCGACATCCTGGTCAACAACGCCGCGATGAACCGCCGCCAGCCGCTCGAGCAGTTCACGCTCGACGAGTGGCGCGCGCTGCAGTCCGCCAACCTCGACGGCCCCTTCCTCGTCACGCGCGCCGTGATCCCGGCGATGAAGGGGAAGCGACGCGGGAAGATCGTCAACGTCTGCTCGCTCGCGTCCGACCTCGGGCGCCCCAACATCGTCGCGTACGCGGCGAGCAAGGGGGGCCTTCGGATGCTGACGCGCGCGCTCGCGGTCGAGCTCGCGCCCTGGAACGTGCAGGTCAACGGCATCGCGCCCGGCTTCGTCAGGACCGAGATGAATGCCGAGCTCATCGCGGATGCCGGGTTCTCGGCGTGGGTCGAGCGGCGCACGCCGGCAGGGCGGTGGGGCGAGCCCGCCGAGATCGCGGGGGCCGCCGTGTATCTCGCGTCGTCCGCCGCCGACTACGTCACCGGGCATCTCCTGTACGTGGACGGGGGATTCTCGGCGGCGTATTAGCGGCGCGAGCGGCTCGCCGGTTCGGCCTCCGCGCGGCCAGTGCGAATCGTTGCGTGGAGGCATCGCCTTCCGAACGCGCTCCCGATGGCTCGCATCCCCGAGGAAGCTCGGGGCCCCTGCTCGCCGGTCGCGCGTTCCCCCGGGCGCGAAGCGCCGAGGGGGAGCGAGCAATCGCGAGTCGGCGCAAGCGGCCGACAACTATTCGCTACGACCAACGCAGGCGGGGCGGAGGCCGCGAATCGCTGGCGCGAAGGCCGCGCAGCCGATATAATTGGCAGCCTAGGCGGGAACGACCCCACGGGCGTTCCCGCTTCGCACGTCCGGACCCCGGCGCGCGGCCGCGCGCGAGGATTCCGGTCCCGAAGGCGACCCGACATGCCCGACACGACTGCCGCCTCGTCACGCGCACGGCTGCTGCCGGCCCGGGGCAATGGCTCCGTGGCCATCCTCGCGCTCGCCGACGGCACCGTGTTCCGCGGTGTCGCGATCGGTGCGCCCGGCCATTCGGTCGGCGAGGTCGTGTTCAACACGGCGATGACGGGGTACCAGGAGATCCTGACCGATCCCTCCTACGCGGGGCAGATCGTCACGCTCACCTATCCGCACATCGGCAACGTCGGAGTGAACCCCGAGGACGTCGAGTCGCGCCGCGTGTTCGCGGCGGGCCTCGTGATCCGCGACCTTCCACGCGCGGTCTCGAACTTCAGATCGACGGGCGACCTCGCCGCCTATCTCGCGGCGAACCGCGTCGTCGGCATCGCCGATCTCGACACACGGCGGCTCACGCGGATTCTGCGCGAGGGCGGGGCGCAGAACGGCTGCCTCTACGCGGCGCCGGCGATCGGCGAGGCCGAGGTTGCCGACGCGGTCGGGCGTGCGAAGGCGGCGCCGTCGATGGCAGGCCAGGATCTCGCGCGCGTCGTCTCGTGCACGGAGTCCTATGCGTGGAGCGGCGGCCCGTGGGCGCTCGGGCAGGGCTACCGCGCGCCGCCGGCGCCGCGCTTCCACGTCGTCGCGTACGACTTCGGCGTCAAGCACAACATCCTGCGCCTCCTCGCCGAGCGCGGCTGCCGGATCACCGTCGTTCCCGCGCAGACGCCGGCGGCGGAGGTGCGTGCGCTCGCGCCGGACGGCGTTTTCCTGTCGAACGGTCCCGGGGATCCCGAGCCGTGCACGTACGCGATCGAGGCGATCCGGACGCTCGTCGACGCCGGCCTGCCGACGTTCGGCATCTGCCTCGGCCACCAGCTCCTCGCGCTCGCGTCGGGCGGGCGCACGCTCAAGATGAAGTTCGGCCACCACGGCGCGAATCACCCGGTGCTCGACCGCGACACGGGCCAAGTGATGATCACGAGCCAGAACCACGGCTTTGCCGTCGATGCCGCGTCGCTTCCTCCGACCGCACGCGTGACGCACGTGTCGCTGTTCGACGGCAGCCTGCAGGGCATCGCGCGCACGGACCGGCCGGCGTTCGGGTTCCAGGGCCACCCCGAGGCGAGCCCGGGGCCGCACGACATCCGCCCGCTGTTCGACCGCTTCATCAGGCTCATGGAGAAACGCTGACGATCGCTGACGCT
>DASQBO010000196.1:0-2519 GCA_035635175.1 Casimicrobiaceae bacterium
TCGTCGCGCGGACGCGCTCCGGCGTCGCCTCGGCCCGCTTGATGTCGACTCCTTTCGTCAGTGTCCGCTGCTCACGCGCGATCGACCGCGAGCCGCGGGCGGCGCGGCGGCGCCGGCACGCAGGCGATCGCGGGCTATCCCAGAAGGCCCGTCAGCCAGCGCGCGACCGCCTGCCATCCCTCGGTGCCCGAGAGCATCAGCTGAATCGGCTCGAGGGCGATGATCAGAAGGCCGCCCCACAGCGTCACCGGATGCAGCCTGCCGCGGGTCGCGAAGTCCCACGCCGCGATGGGCACGAGGAGCAGGTCCGTGATCCCGAAGTACGCGAGCGGCCCGTAGAGGCCAACGACCGGCCAGCGCGCGACGGCCGCGGTCGTCAGCACGATGGTCGCGAGCAGCATGAGCCGCTTGTGCGCCTGCGCGTCCCGTCGCTGCGCTATCGCGAGTCCCGCGAACAGCGCGAACTCCACGATCCCGAACAACGGGATCGCGAGAAACTGGAGCGGCGGGACCGGTACGCCGATGAACCCGGTCGGGCGGCGCGCGGCGACCAGTGCCGCGAGCGTGCCCAGCACGACCATGAGGACGGCGAGCCCGGCGCCGTAGGGCCCGATCCGGCGGTGGACGTCCCGGCGCCCGGCCGCGACGAGCGACACCTGCGCGACCAGCAGGACGATCCACGCGGTGAACACGGCGCCATGAACGTAGAAGATCGGCTCGGAGGGCGAATGCCATTCCGGAAACAGCGGCCGCAGGAAGAAGCTCCGCGCGAAGCCGACGAACACGACGACCAGCATCGCGATCGCCATCCCGGCAAAGAATCGGCGCTCGCCCGCGAGGCGCGCGTTCGCGACCATCGGTGTTGCCATGTCGTTCCCCCTTGGCGCCGGCCGTGGCCGACAGTCCGCGATGTTACGTCGGAAGGCCGGTCGCCGTCGCGCGCTTCGCCACCCACTCCGCCAGGGCGTCGGCAAGCGCCGTCCTGACCTCGTCGTCGGTGTGCCCCGAGCGCGCCGGCACGTGGAAGGAATGGTCGGCGTCCTCGAACATCCAGAACGTCGCGAGCGGGCCCAGGCGGGCGGCGAGCTTCTGCAGGAGCGCGAACTCGGCGAACTCGTCGCGCGAGCCCTGGAAGAACAGCATCGGAATCCCCACCCGCGACAGGTGATCGCCGCGCGCGTCGCCAGGCTCGCCCGGGGGGTGCAGCGGGAAGCCGAGGAAGACGAGTCCCCGCACCCCAGGCAAGGGGAGCGCGGCCTGCGCCTGCGACGTCATCCGGCCGCCGAACGACTTGCCGCCGGCGAAGAGCGGCAGCTCGGGGACGAGCCGGGCCGCGGCCGCGACGGCGGCGCGAACCGCAGCCATCGCGACCTTCGGCGAGTCGGGACGTTTCGATCCGCGTTCCATGTATGGGAACTGGTAGCGGAGCGTCGCGACGCCTCGCTCGGCGAGGAGATCCGCGATGCTCGTCATGAAGGGATGCTCCATGCCCGCGCCGGCGCCGTGCGCGAGCACGCAGCAGGCGCGCGCCGAGGGCGGCCTCTGCAGCAGGGCCGAGACGCGCTCGGCGTCGTTCACCGCGAACGTCACGGGCTGCGGATTGACGGTCATGTCCATTGCTGCATCAGCTCCTTTGCGTACGCGGGCGCGGTGGGCTCGTGCATGAAGTAGACGAAGATCTCGCGCCACGACGTGGCGGCGAGCCTGCGCGCCCATTCCTTCAGGTCGTCGTTCGAATACTGCTCCAGCCGCAGCCGGACGTAGCCCCAGGGCGCCGTCTCGACGAGCGGCGGCGGCGCGTTGTCCTCGCGCTCGGAGAGGACCAGCGCGGCGCCGGCGCCGCGAAGCATGGCGTAGACCTCGTCGTCGAACCACGTCTCGTTGCGGAATTCGAACGCGGCATGGTGCCCGGACGGCAGCAGCGCGACGAAGGCCGCGAGGCGCGGCAAATCCTTTTTGAGGTTCGGCGGCAGCTGGAACAGCACCGGGCCACGCTTGGCGCCGAGCGCGGTCAGGTTCCGGTAGAGGAAGCCGAGCGGTTCGGCCGCCGCTTCGGTCTTCATCCGCGCGATGTGCGTGATGCGGCGCGACGCCTTGATCGCGAAGCGGAAGCCGTCCGGAGCCGTGGCTGCCCAGCTCTCGAGCACCGAGGCCTTGGGCATCCGGTAGAACGTGTTGTTGATCTCGACCGTGGGCAGCCGCTGCGAGTAGAAGGCGAGCATGGCGTCGGGCCTGAGGTCGTCCGGATAGAACGTGCCCTTCCACTCCTTGAACGAATAGCCGCTCGCGCCGGCCAGAAGGCTCGCGGTGGTCATGGGTCCGATTCCTTATCAGTAGAATCCCGGCATGGCGAAAAGTGCCCTGAGCGAGTATTCCGCGAAGCGGACCTTCTCGGCTACGCCCGAGCCGCCGCCCGCAGTGACCTCGCCGGGAAGCGGGCCATTGCTGTTCGTCGTCCAGCAGCATTCGGCGACGCGGCTCCACTACGACTTCCGGCTCGAATGCGACGGCGTTCTCCT
>DASQBO010000197.1:0-6224 GCA_035635175.1 Casimicrobiaceae bacterium
AGCTCGCGCTGCGGCGGACGCTGCGCCTGCGCTCGTGGGCGCTTGCCGTCGCGCTGGCGCTCGGTCTGGCAGTCGAATCGGGCAGCGCCGTCGCCCAGACCGGCGGCCGCACGGGGAAGCAGGTGGTCGACAGCCTGTGCATCTCCTGCCACGGCACCGGGGCGGGAGGCGCGCCGAAGATCGGCGACAATAAGGCCTGGGCGGCGCGCGAAGCGCAGGGCCTCACGGGGCTCACGAAGCACGCGCTCGAAGGCATCCGCCAGATGCCGCCCCACGGCGGGAATCCCAGCCTCACCGACGCCGAGATCGAGCGCGCGATCACGTACATGGTCAATCAGTCCGGCGGCCACTGGGCGGAGCCGACCGACAAGACCCGCCGCACGCGCGACCGCACCGGCGAGGAGATCGTGCAGGCGCAATGCATCAAGTGCCACGGAACGGGAGTCGGTGGCGCGCCAAAGATCGGCGACCGCGCGGCGTGGATCCAGCGGGCCAAGCAGGGGCTCGACGCGGTGGTCCGCTCCGCGATCGCGGGGCACGGGCCGATGCCGCCGCGCGGGGGGATGGCCGACCTCACCGACACCGAGATCCGGAGCGCCGTCGTCTACATGCTGAACTACGGCGCGGCGCAGCCCCCCAAGCAGTGAGCGGAACGCGGCGGCCGTCCCCGCCCGTCCGAGCCTGAAGCGGCGCGCTCCGCGCCGCGCGGCTCGGCGGACGCATTCTCCAAACAGAGTCTCGTCATGTTCGATCGACCCGTCCGCAGCGTGATCCGCCGCAGAAACGTCCTCGAGGCGCCCCCGGAGACGACCGTCCGTCGTGCGGCCACGCTGATGGCGAAGCGCAACGTCGGCGCGGTGATGGTGATCGAGGACGGGCGGCTGGCCGGAATCTTCACCGAGCGCGACGTCGTCGTACGCGTCGTAGCGCGCGGGCTCGATCCCGCGGCCACGCGGCTCGCCGAGGTGATGACGCGCAAGCCCCGCACCGTCGGTCCGAACACCACGTTCGGCCGGGCGATCCTGCTGATGCACGATCACGGCTTCCGCCATCTCCCGGTGGTCGAGAACGGCGTGCCGATCGGCATCGTCTCGGCCCGGAGCGCGATGGATCCCGAGCTCGAGGAGTTCGTCGCCGAGGCGCAGCGGCGCCGCCACTTCGCGGCGGAAGAATAGCCGGGACGCCGCCGTTCACCACTATCGGCAGCGACGTCGTGGCCGCGCCCTTCGGGAAGCGGACAGATTACGCTTGCGAGTGCTATTGCGCTGCGCTCACGGCATGGGCAGCGCCTCCGGGGCGGGACCCGAGAGCGTCTCCTGGCGGCGGCGTCTTGCATAGATCGTGACGGCGATGGGCACGGTCGTCAACGCGCCGATCGCGAGCAGCGTCCATCCGGTCGCCTTGCGCGCAGGCAGGCTCAGGTAGCTCGAGGCCAGGAGGCCGATGCCGGCGCCCGCCATGCCGCGCGTCGCGGCGACGAACGCGATCTCCGGTACGGAAAGGTCGATGGTTCGGTCCATGGCATCCTCCTCGTCGGACGATGCGGGTTCGACACCCGGCGCCACGGCGCGTTCCTGACGCCGGGCGCGTTGCGTCCGGCCGGCCTCCCTGAAGCGAGCAGGGGCTGACGGAAGGGCTCAGAATCCGAGCGCCCGCGCGCCCTGGTAGAACGCGAAGCTCGCGAGCCACGCGAGCGAGAGCGGCCAGAGCACCGCGAGCGCGGTGAAGCGGAGGCTCTTGGCCTCATCGCGGAGCGTCGCGATCGCCGACAGGCACGGCGTGTAGATCAGCGTGAAGATCATGAAGCTCATCGCGCTCACCGCGTCGAGCCGGGAGGCGAGCGCGCCGGCGAGCTGGTCGTTGCCCGCGCCGAGGACCACCGCGAGGCCGCCCAGCACGATCTCCTTGGCGACGAAGCCGAACATGAGGGCGATCGACATCAGCGGGTCGATGCCGAGCGGACGGAAGACGGGCGCGAGCGCGCTCGCGAGCCATCCCGCCGGCGTTTCGGGGCCCGCCGGCGCGGCGCCCGCGGGAAGGTGCGTCAGGAGCCAGATCAGCAGGACTCCGGCGACGATGAATCCGGTCGCGCGCCGCAGGAAGTGCGAAACGGCGCGCCACGCCTCCGCCGCCACCATCGGCACCGTCGGCAGCCGGTACGGCGGCAGCTCCATCATGAGCGGCTCGCGGCTCGCGTAGCGCCGGCGCCACACCGCGGCGGTCAGGAACGCGGCGGCGAAGCTCAGGAGGTAGAGCGCGAACAGCACGACCGGGGCGAGCTTCGGGCTGAAGATCGCCGTCGTCAGGAACAGGAACACCTGCAGGCGCGCCGAGCAGAGCGAGAACGGAATCACGAGCATCGACAGCAGCCGCGCTGCGCGGTTGCGCAGCACGCGCGTCGCCATGAGCGCCGGCACGTTGCAGCCGAAGCCCATGAGCTGCATCACGAACGCGCGGCCGTCGAGCCCGAGGCGGCCCATCAGCGCGTCCATGAGCCACGCGGCGCGGGCGAGGTAGCCCGAGTCCTCGACCACGGCCATCGCCGCGAAGAACACCGCCATCAGCGGCACGAAGGTCGCCACGGTGCCTACACCGTCGACGAGGCCGTCGGCGACGAAGCTCCGCACGAGCGGCGGGGCGCTCGCGAGCGCGGGCGCGACGACGCCGCTCTTGAACGCGTCGAGCAGCCACTTCATCCCGTCCTGCAGCGGCACGCCGATGCCGTACACCGCCTGGAAGACGAGGAACATCGCGCCGAAGAAGAGCGGGATCCCGAGCCAGGGGTGGAGCAGCGCCCGGTCGAGCCGTGCGGTCACGCCCGCCGGCAGCACCGAAGGCATCCGCACGGCGAGCGCGGCGATGCGCGCCGTTTCGCGCTCGCGCGTCTCGCGTGCGGGCACGCGAGCGAGGTCGGCGGCGACGGGCTCGGGGTGCGCCGCGACCAGCGCGGCGAGCGCGCGCTTCGCCTCGTCCATCCCATGGCCGTATTTCGCGGACACGGCCACGACGGGAACGCCGAGCTCGGCGGAGAGGCGCGGAACGTCGATCGCGATGCCGAGGTGCGTCGCCTCGTCGGCCATGTTGAGGACGACGAGCAGCGGGACACCGGTCGCCGCGAGCGCGAGCACGAGCGGCAGCTGCAGCTCGACGCGCGTCGCGTTGACGACGGCGACGACGCCGTTGAGCGGCGCGGTCGCGAGAAACCGCTGCACGATCGCCTCGTCGTCCGAATGCCCGTCGAGCGAGTAGATGCCCGGCAGGTCGGCGAGCCGCACCATCGCGCCGCCGAGGAGCACCCGCGCGGTCATCACGTCGACGGTCATTCCCGGCCAGTTCGCGACGCGGGCGCCCGCGCCCGTCAGGCGGTTGAAGAACGTCGACTTGCCGGTGTTCGGCGGCCCGATCGTCGCGACGCTGCGTCCCGACGGGGACGCCGCCGCGCCGTCGCGGCGCGCGGTCACGCAATGCGATGCGGCTTCCACCGGTGCACGTGGTCGAGCAGGATCGCCCGGGCATCCGCCCGGCGGATCATGAGCTCGGTCGGCCCGATCCGCAGGTGCAGCGGCCCGCCGAACGGCGCGCGCCGCAGGACGGCGACGCGCCGGCCGGGCAGCAGGCCCAGCGCGGCCATCCGTTCCGCGGCCATCCCCGAGGCGTGGACGGCGGTGATCGCGGCGGAATGCTGCGGGGCGAGGCGGTCGAGCGAGAGGTTCATGGGATCCCTGCTAACGATTCTCATTATCGCCGCATCGGCGCGACCCTGCCGAACGAGAACGCGTCTCGTTGATGCGGATCAAGTTTCGGGACGGGGCCCCGGGCCGATGGCGGCCCGAAGGAGCGCCGGACCTGTCCGGAGGCGGCCCGGCGCGCCGCAGGGGCCCTCTAGTAGCGCCCGTGCTGCTTGAAGATGTAGTTCGACAGCTCGGCCTGCTGCATCGACAGCCGGCGCTGGATCTGGTGGACGACGCGGATGATGGCGCGCATCACGCGGTAGACGATCCAGGGATGCGCGTCGACGAGCGACTCGAGCTTCTCGCGCTCGAGCGCGAGCACGCGCGTTGCGCCCAGCGCCACCTTCGACGCGTACGCCTCGGTGCCGTCCATGAACCCCATCTCGCCGACGAAATCGCCGGGAGACAGCGTGTTGATCGTGACCTGGGCCGCCGTGCCGTGGGCCTTGATCACGCCGAGCGTCCCCGAGAGGATCGAATAGAGGTGGTTGTCGACGGCGCCTTCCTCCGCGAGCACCTCGCCCTGCCGGAGGTCGCGCAGCGTGACGAGCTCGGCCAGGATCGCGATCTCTTCCGGGGACAGCTCGGCGGCGAGGCGGGTCGAGCGCAGCGCGTCGGCCTTGGTCGTGTCGGTCATGACGGAGGGCTCCGGTCGGGAAGCGTGGGGACGCCGGGATCGCCGCCCGCGCCGTGGATCCGGTCTGCGCGCGCGACGTAGGCGTCGACCAGCGTGTTGGCGATCCGGTCGAACACCGGGCCGGCGAGCTTGCCCAGCACCGTGTGGTCGAACTCGTAGCGCATGTCGAAGTCGATGCGGCAGCCCTGCACGGCGAGCGGCCGCAGGTTCCATTCGCCGCGGAAGTGGCGGAACGGTCCGCGCTCCATCTCGACCGCCATCCACTCGGGCCGCCGCTTCGGGTTGTGCGTGCGGAAGCCGAAGCGCACGCCGTGGACGTGCACGTCGATGTCGGCGACCACGACGTCGTCGTCGCGGCGCACGATCGTCGCGCGCGCGCACCACGGCAGGAACTCCGGATAGTGCTCCGCGGCCTCGATCAGGTCGAACATCTGCTCCGCGGAATGGGCGACGAGCACGGTCTTCCTCAACTCCATCCGCGCATTGTAGCGGGCGCGGCGCGCCCGTCCGGCCTCGCGCACGGTGCCGCTCCGCGGGGCGGCGTCAGGCGCCCCGTCGCATCCATATCGCGTCCTCCTGCTCGAGCTCCTCGAGGCGCGTCTCGATCTCGTGCACCGAGTGCGAGACCTCCGGCAGGAGCACGTCCTGCAGCGCGCGGGCGCGGCGCACCGCGCGGCGGTACTCGTGGCGCAGCCGCTCGAGGTTGCCGGCGATCCCGGCGAGCGGGACGGCGTGCCCGACGAGCTCGCGGAAGGCGCGGCGGCACGCCTCGGCCTCGGGCGACGCATCCACGGCCGGCAGGGCGGGGACCGCCGGCGCCGCGAATTCCGCGTCCTGCAGGCGCACCCCCATCAGCGTGCGCGGAACGCGCCGCACCACCGCGCCGCGGAGGTCGGCCGGGGGATAGGTCTCGAGGCCGTCCAGGCCGTGGCGCGCGACGGCCGCCTGCAGCGCGGCGACCGCGGCGTCCCACGCCGCGAGGAACCCGCGCCTGGAGTCGGCGTAGCGCGCGAGCTCGCGCAGCATCTCGCCGGCGAGGAGCAGGCACTTCTCGTCGAGGAACACGTAGCCCTCGTGCATCGCCGTGCGCTCGTCCTTCAGCTCCTGCACGGCGCTGCGGGTCGGGGTGACGTCCATGGCGGAAGAACGGCCGGCGTCAGCCGTGCGGGCTGCGTGCGCCCGCCCGCTCGGGCGCCGCGAGATGCGCCGCGATCTGGGCGTCGGACAGCCGCGACAGTTCCGAGGGCGGCAGCAGGGCCAGCACCTTCCAGCCGGCGTCCATGCTCTGCTCGAGCGTGCGCGCGGCGCTCTGGTTGACGAGGGTCTGCTCGAAGGCGGTGCCGAAGGCGAGATAGCGGCGGTCGGTCTCGGCGAGCCCCTCTTCGCCGACGACGCTCGCCAGCACGCGAGCCTGCACCGCGCGCGCGTACCCGGCGTAGAGCTGCGCCGACAGGGCCGGGTGGTCGGCGTGCGTGTAGTCGGCGCCGGTGCCGTCCTTCATCAGCCGCGACAGCGACGGCAGGACGTTGACGGGCGGGTAGACGCCGCGGCGGTCGAGGTCGCGCGACAGCACGATCTGGCCCTCGGTGATGTAGCCGGTGAGGTCCGGAATCGGGTGCCCGATGTCGTCGGCCGGCATCGTCAGGATCGAGAGCTGCGTCAGCGTGCCCTTCGCGCCGTGGATGCAGCCCGCGCGCTCGAACAGCGTCGCCAGGTCCGAGTACATGTAGCCGGGGAAGCCCTTGCGGCTCGGGATCTCGCCTTTCGACGAGCTCACCTCGCGCAGCGCTTCCGCGTAGTTCGTCATGTCGGTGAGGATCGCGAGCACGTGCTTGCCTTCGACGAAGGCGAGATAC
>DASQBO010000198.1:0-13958 GCA_035635175.1 Casimicrobiaceae bacterium
TCTCGGGCGCCCTCGCGATACGGCGCCAGGGCATCTATTTCGCGATGATCACGCTGGCGCTCGCGCAGATGATCTATTTCTTCTGCCTCCAGGCGCCGTTCACGCACGGCGAGGACGGGATCCAGGCGGTACCGCGCGGCAAGCTCTTCGGGCTGCTTGATCTCACGAACACGCTGACGATGTACTACTTCGTGCTGGCGATCTTCCTGGCCGCATTCCTGTTGATCTACCGCGTGGTCCACTCGCCGTTCGGCAACGTGCTGAAGGCGATCCGCGAGAACGAGCCGCGAGCGATCTCGCTCGGCTACGATGCGGAACGCTACAAGCTGCTCGCGTTCGTCCTCTCGGCGACGTTGGCGGGCCTTGCCGGCGCGACCAAGGCGATCGTGTTCCAGCTCGCCTCGCTGACCGACGTCCACTGGACGATGTCGGGCGAGGTCGTGCTGATGACGCTGCTGGGCGGGATGGGCACCGTCTTCGGCCCGGTCGTCGGCGCGTTCGCGGTGATCTCCATCGAGAACTACTTCGCCGGATTCGGCCAGTGGGTGACGATCATCACGGGGCTCATCTTCGTCGTTTGCGTGCTCGCGTTCCGCCGCGGCATCGTCGGCGAGCTCGGCGCGTGGTGGGCCCGCCGGCATTGATGGCCGTGACGCGCGGCGCGGCCGCGCTGCTCGTCCTGCTGGCCGCGCTTCCGACCGCGGTGCACGCGGCGGCGCCGCTCGTCGCGGAAGGCGCGTGCCGCGACGGCGAGCCGAACGGCGCCTACACACTGCGCGCCGCCGACGGCCGGCTGCGCGTCGCCGGCGCCTTCGCGCGGGGCCGTCGCACCGGAACGTTCGTCTTCTGGTCGGAGCGGGGCTCGCGCGTCGCGGTGGTGCCCTACGACGACGACCGCAAGACCGGCACGGTCGCCGTCTGGTATCCACCGCCCGCGCCGAACGCCGATGCGCCGCGGAAGTCGGAGGCCGCGTACGTCGACGACCGGCTGCACGGGGACAAGCGGTCATGGTACGGGAGCGGCAAGCCACGCGCCTGGCTTCGCTACGAGCGCGGGCGGCTCGTCGAGGCCCGGGCGTGGAACGCCGCCGGAAGCCCGCTGCCCGAGGCGGCGGCGCGCGTGCAGGCCGCCCGCGACGCCGCGACGGACGAGTCGTTTTACGCTACGCTTGAAGCACTGGTCGCGGAGCACCGTCCCAAGTGCGAGGCGACGAGCCCGCAGGAGCCGGAGGAGGAGGAAATGAAGCGGAATCGTCGCCGTGACCTCCCGAGGACCACAGCCCAGACCCAGGAGGAGTGGTAATGGACGAATCTCGAAGGGGCTTCATCGCGATGGGGGCGACGCTTGCCGCCGGCGCAATGCTGCCGCAAGACACGAAGGCGGCCGATGCGCCGGGCACGACGGCGCGGCAGAATCTCGGGGCGACCGCGGACCTGCGCCTCGCGACGTTCTCGACGCCGGGCGATCCGGCGCTGCGCACGGGCGTGGTGCTCGACGACGGACGCGTCGTCGATCTCGGGCGCGAGGCGAAGCGCAAGGGCGTCGCCCTCGCCTTCGATCCCGCAAGCATGATCTCGCTCATCGCGGCCGGCGATGCGGCGCTGACGCAAGTCCGGGCGCTTGCGCAGGGGGCCGACGGGGAACATCCGAAGCTCGCCGACGTGAGTTTTGCCTCGCCGATCCCGGTGCCGCAGCGAAACATCTATGCCGTCGGCTGGAACTACCTCGAACACTTCGAGGAAGGAAAGGCCATGCGCGACCCGAACCAGAAGTACCCCGAGCACCCGGTGTTCTTCACCAAGGGGCAGCACTGCATGAACGGTCCGTTCGCGGCCATTCCCTTCGATCCGACGGTGTCGACGATGATCGACTGGGAGGGCGAGCTGGCCGTCGTCGTGGGCCGGCGCGGGCGCAACATTCCGCAATCGAGCGCGATGGACTACGTGTTCGGATTCTCGGTGATCAACGACACGACCGCGCGCGACCTGCAGCAGACGCGGCATGGCGGACAATGGTTCAAGGGCAAGAGCCTCGACGGGCACGGCCCGATGGGACCGTGGATCGTGACGCGCGGCACGATCAATCCCGACAACCTCCGGCTCCAGACGCGCGTCAACGGCGTGGTGAGGCAGAACGCCAACACCGGGCAGATGTTCTTCAAGATCCCGACCATTCTCGCCGAGCTGTCGATGGGCCTCACGCTCGAGCCCGGGGACGTCATCGCCACCGGAACGCCGCCCGGCGTGGGCCACGGGATGAAGCCGCCGATGTACCTGAAGCCCGGCGACGTCATGGAGACCGAGATCAGCGGCATCGGCGTCATCCGCAACGAGATCAAGGCCATCGGATAGCCATGGCCGCCTCCGGCCTCGTATGAGGGTCGGCCGAGCGCCGGACTCGGCGCCGTCTTGACGGTGGCCGCGCTTTCGCGCCGGATTGCGGCCCGGTTCGCGGCGCCGCGCCGCGGCGAGGACCGTCCCCCGATCGTTCCCCGCGGATGCCGGGCGCCCGCAGCCCGGACGAACCCGTGACGCCGCCGCGCCCGGATACGTAGGCCGCCGGCCTCCGCATGCTCGTCTTCGTCATCCGCCGCAGCCTCCAGAGCGTCGTCGTGCTGTTCGCGATGTCGCTGCTCGTCTTCGTCGGCGTCTACGCGATCGGGAACCCCGTCGACATCCTGATCAACCCGCAGGCGGACCAGATGGACCGCGACCGGGCTATCGCGGCGCTCGGGCTCGACCAGCCGCTGTGGGCGCAATACCTGAGCTTCCTCGCGGGCGTCGCCCATGGCGACCTCGGCCGCTCGTTCGTGCACAGCACCCCGGCGCTAGGACTCATCTTCGAGCGGATGCCCGCGACGCTCGAGCTGGCCGCTGCGGCGATGCTGATCGCGGTAGTGCTCGGCATCCCCCTCGGGCTCTGGGCGGGGCTCAAGCCGAACAGCGTCGCCGGCCGCACGATCATGACGGGCTCGATCCTCGGCTTCTCGCTGCCGACTTTCTGGGTCGGGCTGATGCTCATCATGGTGTTCTCGGTGATGCTCGGATGGCTGCCTTCGAACGGCCGAGGGCCGACGAGGCTGCTGTTCGGCCTCGTTCCCGTGTCGTTTCTCTCGGTCGACGGCTGGCGGCACCTGATCATGCCGGCGACGAACCTCGCGCTCTTCAACGTCGCGCTGCTCATCCGGCTCACGCGCGCCGGCGCGCACGAGGCGCTCCTGCAGGACTACGTCAAGTACGCGCGCGCGAAGGGCCTGTCCAACGCGCGGGTGATCGGCGTGCACGTGCTGCGCAACATCCTGATCCCGATCGTCACGGTGATCGGCCTGCAGTTCGGCGCGCTCGTCGCCTTCGCGATCGTCACCGAGAGCGTGTTCGCGTGGCCCGGGATGGGCAAGCTCCTGGTCGACTCGATCGGCGTGCTCGACCGCCCGGTGATCGTCGCCTACCTGCTCGTCGTCGTGACGTTCTTCATCGCGATCAATCTCGCGGTGGACATCCTCTATTCGGCGCTCGACCCGCGCGTGCGACTCACCGAGTCGAGGGGATAGCGGAGTGGACGGCGTTCGATCGGCCCTGCCGCCCGCGCGCGCGGTGGAGACGCCTGCGCGGCGCGTGATCGCCGACTTCTGCACGAACCCGATCGCCGTGTTCGGTCTCGCGCTTCTCGCCGCGATCCTGCTCCTCGCGCTCCTCGCGCCCTGGATCTCGCCGCAGAACCCGTATGACCTCGCGCAGCTCGACGTGATGGACAGCCGCCTGCCGCCGGGCTCGGCGTCGTCCACCGGCGGGACGTTCTGGCTCGGCACCGACGACCAGGGCCGGGACATGCTCTCCGCAATCCTCTACGGCCTGCGGATCAGCCTCGGCGTGGGCGTGGCCGCGACGGCGCTCGCGCTCGCGATCGGCCTCGCCGCCGGCCTCCCGGCGGCCTACGCGGGCGGCCGCGTCGACGCGCTCGTGATGCGCGTCGTCGACATCCAGCTCTCGTTTCCTGCGATCCTGATCGCGCTGATCCTGATCGCGGTGCTGGGACAGGGGACGGGCAAGGTGATCGCCGCGCTGGTGACCGTCCAGTGGGCCTATTACGCTCGCACGGTGCGCAGTGCGGCGCTCGTCGAGAAGCGCAAGGAGTACGTCGAGGCGGCGCACTGCCTCGCGCTGCCGCCGGCGCGGATCGTCTTCCGTCACCTGCTGCCGAACTGCCTGCCCCCGATGATCGTCGTCGCGACGGTGCAGGTCGCCGCGGCGATCACGCTGGAGGCGACGCTGTCGTTCCTGGGCCTCGGGCTGCCGATCACCGAGCCGTCGCTCGGGCTGCTGATCGCCAACGGCTACCAGTACATGCTTTCCGGCAAGTACTGGATCAGCTTCTTCCCGGGGATCGCGCTCGTGCTCACGATCGTGAGCATCAACCTCGTCGCCGACCAGCTGCGCGACGTGCTGAACCCGCGGCTGCAGCGTTGATGGGTGAGACGCTGCTCGAAGTCGACGGCCTCAGGACGCACTTCTTCACGAAGGCGGGCGTCGTGAAGGCGGTCGACGACGTCTCGTTCACGGTGGCGCGGGGCGAGGTGCTCGGCCTCGTGGGCGAATCCGGCTCCGGCAAGTCGATGACCGGCTACTCGATCCTCGGCCTCGTCGATCCGCCCGGGTGCATCGTCGCGGGCACGCTCCGCCTCGACGGCCGCGACCTCCGCGCGCTCGGCGAGGAGGAGCTCAGGCAGCTCCGCGGCAACCGGATCGCGATGATCTTCCAGGACCCGATGATGACGCTTAACCCGGTCCTGCGGATCGACGTGCAGATGATCGAGGCGATCCTCGCGCACCGGAAGGTCGCTCGCGAGACGGCGCGCGATGAGGCGCGCGCCGCGCTCGCGCGCGTCGGCATCCCGTCGCCCGACGAGCGCCTCGCCGCCTATCCGCATCAGTTCTCGGGCGGGATGAGACAGCGTGTCGCCATAGCGATCGCGCTCCTGAACGAGCCCGACCTCGTCATCGCCGACGAGCCGACCACCGCGCTCGACGTCACGATCCAGGGCCAGATCCTGTTCGAGATGCAGAAGCTCGTCCGCGAGACCGGCGCGGCGCTCATCTGGATCACGCACGACCTGTCCGTGGTCGCCGGTCTCGCCGATCGAGTCTGCGTCATGTACGCGGGCCGCATCGTCGAGCAGGGGACGGTCGCCGCCGTGCTGTCGCGGCCGCAGCACCCTTACACGCGCGGCCTCCTCGACTCGGTGCCCGCGGCTGGCCGGCGTGGCGCACGGCTCGCGCAGATCCCGGGCATGGCGCCGTCGCCGCTCGAGCTTCCGCCTGGCTGCGCGTTCCGCGACCGCTGCCCGCGCGCGACCGAGGCGTGCGGCGAAATGCCGGCGATGCGGCGGGTCGGCGATTCGGCGACGGCGCAGGCCGTACGCTGTCACCATCCGATCGGCAGGCGCGTCGCGTGAGCTCCATCGCGCGCGCAACCGCGGGACCGGGCATCGCCGGCGCGAGCCTGCTCGAGCTCCGCGGCGTCTCCAAGCGCTTCGTGCGCGCGCTCGACGTCGCCGCAAGGATCGGCAACGCGCTCGGCGCCGGCGTGCGCGAAGAGGTCGTGCACGCGGTCGATCGCGTCGACCTCGCGATCCGCCCCGGCGAGGTCGTCGGCCTCGTCGGCGAGTCGGGCTGCGGCAAGTCGACGCTCGGGCGCGTCGCGGTCGGTCTCCTTCCCCCCAGCGACGGGGAGCGCTACTGGCGCGGGCTGCCGCTGTCGACGCTCCGGGGGGAGGGGGCGCGACGGCAGCAGCTCCGGATGCAGATGATCTTCCAGGACCCGTATGCGTCGCTCAATCCGCGGATGCGCGTCGTCGACATCGTCGGCGAGGCGCCGGTCGCGCACGGCCTGATCGGAATGCGGCAGAAGGTCGAGTACGTGGGCCTTCACCTCAACCGCGTCGGGCTCGACCCGACGCTGATGCGCCGCTTTCCGCATCAGTTCTCGGGCGGCCAGCGCGCACGGATCGGCATCGCCCGCGCGCTCGCCGTCAAGCCCGAGTTCCTGGTCTGCGACGAGTCGGTCGCCGCGCTCGACGTGTCGATCCGGGCGCAGGTGCTGAACCTGTTCATGGACCTGCGCTCGGCGCTCAAGCTCACCTACCTCTTCATCAGCCACGATCTCGGCGTCGTCGAGCACATCAGCGACCGCGTCGTCATCATGTACCTGGGACGCGTCGTCGAGTCCGGTCCCGCGGCGGCGCTGTTCGCGGGTCCCAACCATCCGTACACGAAGGCGCTGCTCGCCGAGGCGGGCAGCGTGGAGCCGCGCAAGCGGACGTTCGCGCCGATCAAGGGCGAGATCCCGTCGCCACTCGATCCGCCGCCTGGGTGCCACTTCCACCCGCGCTGTCCGCACGCGATGTCCAAGTGCCGCGAGGTCGCGCCGGCGCTGCGCGAGATCGCGCCGGGCCGCCTCTCCGCATGCCATCTGAACGACCTGCCGTGATGCCACCGCCATATCTCGTCCATGCGCCGCTCGCCGGCGCGGCGATCCCTCTCGTGCTGGATTCGCCGCACAGCGGAGAGGCTTATCCCGACGACTTCGACCACGCGCCGCCGCGCGCCGAGGTGCGGCGGGCCGAGGACACGCACGTCGCACGCCTCTACGCCTGCGCGCCGCGGCACGGCGCGACGCTCGTCGAGGCGACGTTTCCACGCGCCTACATCGATCCCAACCGGAGCCTCGCCGACGTCGACCGCGAGCTCGTTGCCGGCGCGTGGCCCGGCCCCGTCGCCGTGTCGCGCAAGACGGCACAGGGCATCGGGCTCGTCTGGCGCGTCGCGCGGAACGGCGCCCCGATGTACGCGCGGAGACTCGAGGTGACGGAGGTGCAGCGCCGCATCGAGCGCTGCTACCTGCCCTATCACGAAGCGCTCGAGGCGTCGCTCGACGCGGCGCATCGCGCGTTCGGCGCCGTCTGGCACGTCGACTGCCACTCGATGCCTGCGATCGGCGACGCCAACGCCGACGATCCGGGACGCGCGCGCGCCGACTTCGTCCTGGGCGACCGGGACGGCACGACGTGCGAGCCCGAATTCACGGCGGCGGTCGCGGCGATCCTGCGCGGGTGCGGCTACGACGTCGCCGTCAACGATCCGTACAAGGGCGTCGAGATCGTCCGCCGGCACGGCCGTCCTGCGGAGCGACGGCACAGCCTGCAGATCGAGGTGAACCGGCGTCTGTACATGGACGAGGACACGCTCGAGCCGAACGCGGGCTACGCGCAGCTCGCCCGTGACATCGACCGGCTGGTCGCGGGACTCGCCGCGTTCGTCCGGGCGCGCGTCGGATGATGCGGCGCGCGCGGCCTGACCACCGGACCGCTTGACCGCCTGACGAACCGCTGACACACTCCGCGCGAATCGCCGGGGCGGTCGCTGCAGCCACGGCGCGCGACCGGCGCGGACACCGGCCGAAATCCGGAGCAGCGCGACATCGGAGGAGACGACATGACGGCATTCTCGCGTGCGCTGGCCCGCGCGGCGGCGCTCTGCGCACTGACCTTCGCGGCCGCGGCTTCCGCGGCGTACCCGGAACGCCCTATCACGTTCATCGTCCCCTGGGGCGCGGGCGGCGGCACCGACGGCACCGCGCGGTACTTCGCCGCGATGATGGAGAAGGAGCTGGGCCAGCCGGTCAATGTCGTGAACCGGACCGGCGGCAGCGGAGTCGTCGGGCACAGCGCGATCGCGCAGGCTCCTGCCGATGGGTACACGCTCGGCATGATCACGGTCGAGATCACGATGATGCACTGGCAGGGGCTGACCGAGCTTGGGCCGGGCTCGTACACGCCGCTCGCGCTCGTCAACTCGGACCCGGCCGGCTTCACCGTCCGCGCGGACTCGCCGTACAAGACAGTGAAGGACGCGCTCGACGCGGCGAAGGCGAACCCCGGCAAGCTGAAGGCGTCGGGAACGGGACAGGGCGGCATTTGGCATCTCGCGCTCGCCGGCCTCATGGACGATCTCAAGATCGCGCCGAACGCGATCCCGTGGGTTCCGTCGAACGGCGCGGCGCCGGCGATGCAGGATCTGGTTGCGGGTGGCGTCGACATCGTGACTTGCTCGCTGCCCGAGGCTCGGCCGCTGATCGAGGCTGGCAAGGCGAAGGCCCTCGCCATCATGGACGACAAGCGTGCCGCGCTCTTCCCCGACGTGCCGACGATGCAGCAGGCGATCGGCGTGAGCTACTCGGTCGCGGCGTGGCGTGGCATCGCCGGCCCCAAGGGGCTGCCCGCCGACGTGTCGGCCAAGCTCATCGCGACGATCCAGAAGATCGCCGACAGCAAGGAGTGGAAGGACTTCGCCGCGAGCAAGGGGTACGGCACCGCGTGGGCGCCGGGTCCCGAATTCGGCGCGTTCATGGCCAAGGGCGATGCGGCGATGGGCAAGACGATGAAGGCGGTGGGCCTCGCCAAGTGACGCATTGTTCCAGGAGCGCAAGGCGAAGCCGCCGCGCGACCGGAAACAAATGCGTCGCCCCCGCGACCGCGGGGATCGAGTGACTTTCGTGGAACGACACCGGGTTCCCGCCTGCGCGGGAACGACGGCTCCCGCTGGCGTGCCCCCGGCAACGCCATAGGACGCCGATGAAGGTCAACGACGCCGTCTTCGGCGCGGTCCTGCTGCTGCTCGGCGTCGCGATCCTGGTCCACGTCCAGGCCTTCCCGAAGATCCCCGGCCAGCAGGTCGGACCGGCGCTGTTTCCGGGCCTCGTCGCGCTCGGGCTCGCCGCCTGCGGCGTGCTCCTGATCGTGAGCGGCTACCGGAAGCGCGCGACCGAGCCGTGGTACGAGACCGCGGAGTGGATGCGGTCAGGCCGGCACTTCGTCTCGTTCGTCGCGATCGTCGGCGGCGTGGCGGCCTACGTTCTCCTCGCCGAGGCGGTCGGCTTCCTGATCATTGCGCCCGTGCTGCTCTGGCTCTGGTTCACGGTGCTCGGCGTGCGCCGGACGACGGCCGTCATCGTCGCGGTCGCCGCGACGTTCGTGATCTGGTACGCGTTCTACAAGCTCTTGCGGGTTCCGCTGCCCTGGGGCGTGCTCACCGGATTGGCCTTCTGATGGAGGCGCTCGGCACCGCGTTCGGGATGGTGTTCAGCGCGAAGACGCTCTGGCCGATGCTGCTTGCGTCGCTGTTCGGCCTCTTCGTGGGGGCGGTCCCCGGCCTCACTGCGACGATGGCGACCGCGCTGCTCGTGCCGGTAACGTTCTTCATGGAGCCGATTCCCGCGATTGCCACCATCGTCACCGCAACGGCGATGGCGATCTTCTCGGGCGACATCCCGGGGTGCCTGCTGCGGATGCCCGGCACCCCGGCGTCGGCCGCGTACACCGACGAGGCGTACGCGATGACGCGGAAGGGACTCGCCGAGACGGCGCTCGGCGCCGGTCTCGTGTTCTCGGCGATCGGCGGGCTCTTCGGAACGGCCGTCCTCATCGTCTCGGCGCCGGCGCTCGCCGAGGCGGCGCTGCGCTTCAGCTCCTTCGAATACTTCTGGCTCGTGCTCCTCGGACTCACCTGTGCGATCGTCATAACCTCCGAGCGGCCGCTCAAGGGCGTCGTCTCGCTGCTGCTCGGGCTTCTGATCGCGTGCATCGGGCTCGGCAATCCGGCCGGGTTTCCGCGCTTCACGTTCGGCAGCACCGAGCTCCTGGGCGGCATCGGGATGATCCCGCTGATGATCGGGATGTTCGCGATCTCGGAGATCATCCGCTACGCGGTCGACACCGGCCCCGGGCTCAAGATCGTCGACCAGCCGATCCGCAACGTCTTCAAGGGGATGTGGGAGCTGACCGTCCGCTACCCGATGCAGATCCTGCGCGGCAGCGCGCTCGGCACGCTGGTCGGCGCGCTGCCGGGCGCGGGCGCAGACATTGCAGCCTGGATGAGCTACGCGATCAGCAAGAAGATGTCGAAGGAGCCCGAGAAGTTCGGCACCGGACACGTCGAGGGCATCGTCGAATCGGGCTCCGCGAACAACAGCGCGCTTGCCGGCGCGTGGATCCCCGCGCTCGTGTTCGGCATCCCCGGAGACTCGATCACCGCGATCGTGATCGGCGTCCTCTACATGAAGAACATGAACCCGGGTCCGACGCTGTTCACGCAGAACCCGCAGAACATCTACGCGGTCTACCTGCTCTTCATCCTCGCGAACATCCTGATGATTCCGCTCGGCTGGGCCTGCATCAAGGCGGCGAAGCGGATCCTCCAGGTGCCGCGCAACGTGCTGATGCCCGTGATCCTTCTCTTCTGCATCGTGGGCGCTTTCGCGATCAACAACACGGCCTTCGACATCGGGGTCATGCTGGCCGCCGGCGTCGTGGGCTATATCCTCGAGGAGAACGGCTTCCCCGTGGCGCCGGCGATCCTGGGCGTGGTCCTAGGCGGAATGCTCGAGGAGAACTTCGTGACGTCGATGATCAAGTCGGACGGGAGCCTGCTCGCGTTCTTCGAGCGACCGATCGCGGCGACGCTGGGCGTGCTCACGCTGGCGGCGTGGTTCCTGCCGCCCGTCGTCCGCCGGCTGCGCCAGGCGGCCGGCGCCTGAGGTCGCTCCGCCGCGTTGGCGCGCCTTTTCGCGCTGCGGTATAATCGTGCGGTTTTGCGGGCGTGCCGGCCTTTTTCAGGCGGAACGCCGCGTTTGGGCACGAAATCCGGCTGAAGCGATGCGCGGCAAACTCGTCGTCGGCAACTGGAAGATGAACGGCGGGCTTGCGGCCAACGCGGCGCTGCTCGGCGCCATCGCGGCAGGATGGTCGGCAACGCCCGGCCGCTCGCTCGCGGTGTGCGTTCCGTATCCGTACCTCATGCAGGCGCAGGCGGCGCTGTCGTCGACGCCGGTGGAGTGGGGAGCGCAGGACGTGAGCGAGCACGCGTCGGGGGCGTACACCGGGGAAGTATCGGCGGGGATGCTCGTGGAATTCGGTTGCAGATACGCGATCGTGGGGCATTCGGAGCGCCGGCAGTTCTTCGGCGATACCGACGCGGTCGTCGCGGCGAAAGCGAAGGCGGCGCTGGCGGCGGGCATCGTGCCGATCGCGTGCGTGGGCGAGACGCTCGCCGAGCGCGACGCGGGCAAGACGGAGGCGGTGGTGCTGCGCCAGCTCGATGCGGTGCTGGCGGCGGTGGCGGCGGACGCCACGCGCATGGTCGTCGCCTACGAGCCGGTGTGGGCGATCGGCACCGGACGTACGGCGACGCCGGAGCAGGCGCAGTCGGTGCATGCGACGTTGCGAGGCCGGCTGGAAAAGGCGGGCGCCGGGAACATCGCCGTGCTCTACGGCGGCAGCGTCAAGGCGGACAACGCGAAAGCGCTGTTCGGGATGGCGGACATCGATGGCGGGCTGATCGGCGGCGCGTCGCTCAAGTCCGGGGAATTTCTGGCGATTGCGGGTGCCTGACGAGGCGGCCGCCGTCGCGACGGAGCGAAGCATGAGCATGCTGCAAACGATGTTATTGGTGCTGCACCTTCTGGTGGCGGTCGGGATCTGCGGCTTCGTGCTCCTGCAGCACGGCAAGGGTGCCGACATGGGCGCGGCGTTCGGAAGCGGCGCGTCGGGCACGATCTTCGGCGCGACGGGGTCCGCCAATTTCCTGTCGCGCACGACCGCGATCCTCGCCGCGGTGTTCTTCGCGACGAGCCTCGGGCTCACGTGGTTCGCGACGACTCAGGGGGCGCCGCAGGGCGTGATGCAGCAGGGCATCGTCGAGAAGCTGGCGCCGAAGTCGGCCGAGGTGCCGGCTGCGTCGGGCGCCGCCCCCGCCGCCGAGCCGGCCAAGGGCGCCCCGGAGGGCGCGCCCGCGGGATCGAAATCGAGCGAAGTCCCGAAGTAGGCGAAAGGGTCGAAGGAACACGCCGACGTGGTGAAATTGGTAGACACGCTGTCTTGAGGGGGCAGTGGGGTAACCCGTGGGAGTTCGAGTCTCCCCGTCGGCACCAGAGCAGAAGGCGCGGCGCGCCCTGAGGAGGGGCGCGGCGCGCTGAGCGAACCGGCGGCGCCATCCGCCGGCGAAGAGGACGCGTCCGGGTCCGGCGAGTCGGCCGGGGCGGCGCGACGACCATGCTGGAACAGTACCTGCCGATCCTGCTTTTCATCCTCGTCGGCCTGACGCTCGGGGCGGTGCTCCTCACGGTCGGCGCGGTCCTCTCGCCCAATCGGCCCGACCCCGCAAAGCTCTCGCCCTACGAGTGCGGCTTCGAGGCGTTCGAGGACGCGCGGATGAAGTTCGACGTCCGCTATTACCTCGTCGCGATCCTGTTCATCCTGTTCGATCTCGAGATCGCGTTCCTATTTCCTTGGGCCGTCGTCCTGCAGGACGTGGGCTTCTTCGGCTTCGTCGCGATGATGGTCTTCCTTGCGGTCCTCGTCGTCGGCTTCATATACGAGTGGAAGAAGGGCGCGCTCGAGTGGGAGTAGCGACGCGAGCCGGGAAGCAGGGGCCCCGCGCGCGGGTAGCGCGTGGGGATGCGACCGGGGCGAGTCGGCGCTGCGGCCGACCCCTCGGTGCAATGATCTATCAAGGCGGATCGGAGGCCGCGAGGACTTAGCCATGCCGATCGAAGGTCTCCTCGAGAAGGGTTTCGTCACGACGTCGGCCGACGCGCTCATCAACTGGGCCCGCAACGGCTCGATGTGGCCCATGACCTTCGGCCTCGCGTGCTGCGCGGTCGAAATGATGCACGCGGGCGCCGCCCGCTACGATCTCGACCGCTTCGGCATCGTCTTCCGGCCGAGCCCCCGCCAGTCGGACGTGATGATCGTCGCCGGCACGCTCTGCAACAAGATGGCCCCGGCGCTCCGCAAGGTCTACGACCAGATGCCCGAGCCGCGCTGGGTGATCTCGATGGGCTCGTGCGCGAACGGCGGCGGCTATTACCACTATTCGTACTCGGTCGTGCGCGGCTGCGACCGGATCGTGCCGGTCGACATCTACGTGCCCGGCTGCCCGCCGACGGCCGAGGCGATGCTCTACGGCGTGCTGCAGCTCCAGAACAAGATCTGGCGCACGAACACGATCGCCCGCTGATGGCTTCCCGTATCGAAACCCTCGCCGCGGCGCTGCCCGCGACGCTCGGCGAACGCCTCGCGTCCGTCGCGGTCGATCGCGGCGAGGTGACCGCCGTCGTGCGCGCCGCGAACCTCGACTCGACGCTGCGCCTGCTGCGCGACCGCCCCCAGTTCGGCTTCGCGATGCTGATCGATCTCTGCGGCGTCGACTATTCGACCTACGGCGGGGGAGTCCACGAGGGGCCGCGCTTCGCCGTCGTCTACCACCTGCTGTCGCTCGCGAACAACTGGCGCCTGCGCGTTCGGGTCTTCGTCCCCGACGACGACTTCCCGGTCGTCGCGAGCGCGATCGACGTCTGGCCCGCCGCCAACTGGTTCGAGCGCGAAGCGTTCGACCTCTACGGTATCGTCTTCACCGGCCATCCCGACCTGCGCCGGCTTCTCACCGACTACGGCTTCGTCGGGCACCCGTTCCGCAAGGACTTCCCGCTCTCGGGCCACGTCGAGGTGCGCTACGACCCCGAGCAGGGCCGCGTGATCTACCAGCCGGTGTCGATCGAGCCGCGCGAGGTCACGCCACGGATCATCCGCGAGGACAGTTACGGGACGAGCGAGTAGTCGCGATGGCCGAGATCCGCAATTACACGATGAATTTCGGGCCTCAACATCCCGCGGCGCACGGGGTCCTGCGGCTCGTGCTCGAGCTCGACGGCGAGGTCATCGAGCGCGCCGACCCGCACATCGGGCTCCTGCACCGCGCGACCGAGAAGCTCGTCGAGAGCAAGACGTACATCCAGTCGCTGCCGTACATGGACCGGCTCGACTACGTCTCGATGATGTGCAACGAGCACGCGTACTGCCTCGCGATCGAGCGGCTGCTCGGGATCGAGGTGCCGGAACGCGCGC
>DASQBO010000199.1:0-5444 GCA_035635175.1 Casimicrobiaceae bacterium
ATCGTGTCGGGAAGCCGCGCGACGAGGCGTGCGGCGGGGGAAGTCGCGGCCATGCGGCGGGGGCGGCGCGATTCTACCTTGCGGCGGTGCCCGGGGTTATGATCGCGGCCATTCGAGAGGCGCCGCGGGGCGCCCCGCCCATCGACGTCCTTCGAGGAGGAGCCCATGACCCCATCGATTCGCACCGCGGCGGTCGCCGCCGCGCTCGCCGTGCTCGCGCTCGCCGCCGCGGCGGCGGACGCGAAGACGCTGCGCTGGGCCGGCCGCGGCGACATGCAGACGACCGACCCCTACTCGCAGAACGAGAACCTGACCAACAACATCAACCAGATGGTCTACGAGTTCCTGATCGTCAGGGACAAGAAGCTCGGCCTGAAGCCCGCGCTCGCCGAGTCGTGGACGCAAGTCAACCCGACGACGTGGCGGTTCAATCTGCGCCGGGGCGTCAAGTTCCACGACGGCACGCCGTTCACCGCCGACGACGTCGTGTTCAGCTTCGAGCGGGCGCGCGCCGACACGTCGCAGCTCAAGGTCTACGCGAACGCCTCGGGCATCCCGAAGAAGATCGACGACTACACGGTCGAGTTCACCACGAACGGCCCCAACCCGATCGAGCTCGAGCACATCAACACGATCAACATCATGAGCAAGGTCTGGTGCGAGAAGAACCGGGCGACGAAGCCGCAGAACTACACGCAGAAGGAGGACATGATCACCGCGCACCAGGCGAACGGCACCGGCCCGTACATGCTGAAGACGCGCGAGCCGGACGTGAAGACGGTGCTGGTGAAGAACCCGAACTGGTGGGGGCTCAAGGAAGGGCTCTTCGAGGGCAACGCCGACGAGGTGATCTACACGCCGATCGTCTCCGACGCGACGCGCGTCGCGGCGCTGATCTCGGGCGAGGTCGACCTCGTCAACGATCCGCCGCCGCAGGACGTGCCGCGGCTCGCGCAGACGCCCGGCATCAAGGTGCTCGAGGGGACCGAGAACCGGATCGTGTTCATCGGGATGGACCAGGCCCGCGACGAGCTCCTGTACTCGAGCGTCAAGGGCAAGAACCCGTTCAAGGACAAGCGCGTGCGGCAGGCGCTCTACCACGCGATCGACATCGAGGCGATCCACAAGAACACGATGCGCGGGCTCTCGCAGCCGTCGGGCGCGATGCTGCCCTCGCCGCTGCAGACGACCCCCGAGCTCGAGAAGCGGCTGCCCTACGACAAGGAGCGCGCGAAGAAGCTGCTCGCCGAGGCGGGCTACCCGAACGGCTTCGACGTGACCCTCGACTGCCCGAACAACCGCTACGTCAACGACGAGAAGATCTGCCAGGCGCTGGCCGCGATGTGGGCGCAGGTCGGGCTCAACGTGCGCGTGAACGCGATGCCGCGCGCCAACTACTTCCCGAAGCTCGAGAAGACCGACACGAGCCTGTACATGCTGGGCTGGGGCGGCGCGACGACGGACGCGATCTTCATCCTGCAGCCGGTGCTGTCGACGTACAACGGCAAGGGCGACGGCGACTACAACTACGGCCGCTACTCGAACCCGACGCTCGACGCGCTGACTGCGAAGGTCAAGACGAACGTCAACGCGAGCGAGCGGCTGAACCAGATCCACGAGGCGCTGATGGCGCACAACGCCGAGGTGAACCACATCCCGCTGCACCGGCAGGTGATCCCGTGGGCGACGCGCAGCAACGTGACCGCGGTGCACCGCGCCGACAACAACGTGGTGCCCTACTGGGTCACGATTCAGTAACTGAACCGCCCCCGCGCGCGGCGGCGCGCGCCCGCGCGAGGTAGCGCGTGACGCCCCACGTGACGAGTGCGGCGACGGCGATGGCGATCGCAGCGTCGGCGAGCGCCGCGACGTAGCCCTTGCGCAGCGCCGTTGCCGCGAGGTCGAGCGCGAGTCCCGTCGCGACGAACGCCGGCAACGCGAGCGCGTCGAAGCGCAGGAGACCGTAGACGGCGCCGATCACCGCGGCGCCCGAAAGCGCGCCCGCGACGCCCGCGACCGGCGCGTCGCGCGCGCCCGCGAGGGCGAGCGTCGCGGAGAGCGCGACGGCGATCGCCGCGACGAGCCAGCCGCGCCGCTGCCAGCCGCCGGTGAGGCGGCTCGTCCAGTGCAGCAGGAACAGCGCGAGGACGATGCCGTAGAGCGTCCGCGCGCCGGTCAGCGCGGCACCGAGCCACGGCAGCGCGAGCGCCTCGACGCCGAGCCCGGGCCAAAGCGGCGCGGAGCGGGGAACGAGCGCCGCCGCGAGCGCGCCCGCGCCCGCCACGAACCCGGCGGCGGCCACGCCCGCCGCCCACGGCGGAAGGCGCGTGGCGAGTGCGCGCGGCGGCGTGCGCTCCGCGGCGAACGCACCGACACCCGCCACGAGGCCCAGCCCCAGCGCGCCGACGACGACGCCGACCGCGGCCAGCGCCATCGCCTGGGCGGCCTGCCAGAGGATCGGCTCGGTCGTGCGGAGCTCGAGCGCCGCCTGCGGCCAGCCGTTCGCGGTCGTTGCCGCCCCGAGCACGAGCACGAGGAGCGCGACGCCCGTCTGCGCGCGCCGGTCGCGCCGGCCGTGGATCCAGTCGATCGCCGCCATCACGAGCGCGACGAGCGCGGCGACGCCGAGGACACCCGCGAGCGCCATCCGCAGCACGAGCGTACCGCTTTCGCGCTCGCGCTCCGCGCGCTGCCAGTCCTCGGGGACCTTGATGTAGCGTCCGTACGCGGCCACCTCGTCGCCCGCGATCGACACGGCGACGCGCGCCTCGCCGTCCTTGCCGACGTCCACGCCGGGCTCGGCGAACGTGAACGTCCAGTCGGCGCGCGCCTGCCGCTGGCGCTCCTCGGCGCCGACCTCGGTGAGCGCCGCGGGGTCGAGCCCGAAGCGCTCGCGCAGCGCGCGGCGCGCGAGCGCTTGCGCCTCGTCGCGCGAAAGGCGCGCACCGGGCGCGGCCTCGGGGAGCGTGTGACGGACCTGACGGACACCGCCGCGCCCGTCGACCGTCACGCGCCACTCCTCCGCGCGCGCTGCGACGTCGCCCTCGAAGCGCGCGTAGCGCACCTCCCACATGGGCGGCGGCAGCGTCTTGCCGACGAGGCGCGCGTAGGCAGCGCGACCGGCCTCGCGCCACGCGAACACCTGGCCTTGCCAGAGCGCGGCGTCGTCGGACGCGAGCCGGACGCCGGACAGGCGTCGCCATTCGGGTCCGCGCGCGACACCGCGCTCGCGAAGCGCCGCGTCCGCGATCGCCTCCGCCTGCGCGCGGTCGAGCGCGAGCGGCGGAACGTCGGCACGGAACGGCGTCGCCGCGATCCACACGACAATCCCTGCGGCGCCGAGCAGCGGCAATGCACGCTGGAAGCGGAGCACCCACGGCGAGAGCTCGCCGTCCGTCCGCGCGGGCGGCGTCACCGGGATCGGCGGCGCGAGCGTCGGCGGCTCCCACGCGCCGTTGCGGAGCGCGTCGGGCAGCTCCGCCCACCTTCCGCGCGCGAGGCGGCGGGCGACGACGACGCCCAGCGGGACGAATCCGGCCGCGATCGCGAGCGCGCGCGACGCCGCGGCTCCGGGCCCGGAAACGAGGAACAGCGGCAGCGACATGAGCGCGAGGTCGAACAGCGCGTGCAGGAGCACCGTCGGCAGGAGGCCGAAGCGCAGGAAGATGAGCGCCCACACGACCGACGGCAGGAAGAGCTCGACGAGACGCGAATACGCGGGGAATCCCGGATAGTTCGCATGCGCGCCCGCGAACACGAGCGCCTGCACGATCACCGCGATGCCGATCGCCGCCGTCCGATGGCCGAGTCGCTGACCGACGAGCGCGGCGAGCGAGAGCGGCACCGCGCGGAACAGGCACTCCTCCATGAAGCCGGCCTCGAGCGCCATCGCGATCGGCGAGAGCGCCGGCAGCGCGCTGCCGAGGATGTCGGGATCTGTCAGCGCCTCCGACGGCTGCCACCAGCCGAGCCAGCGGTTGGTCGCGTAGTAGAACGCGGCGACAAACGCGAGCGCGAGCGGGACGAACAGGTAGCCGCCGACCGTGCGCCCGAGCACGGCGCGGGTCGGCGCGGCATCGCGCGACCACAGCCGCCACAGCTGCGGGTGCGACGGGAAGGCGCGGCGCGAGAGGCTTTCGGCGGCCATGAACACGAGCGAGAGCAGGAGTCCGCCCGCGAACGTCATCGCCGCGGCCTTGCCCGCCTCGCGCAGCCAGAAGGTCGCCACCGGCTGCGCGGTGTCGTAGCCGAACCACTCCGTTGGCGCGTCGGCGAGCGACGCGGCGCCAAGCAGCACGCCGACGGCGAAGCCCGCGGCCACCGCGGGTCGCCACAGAAGCCGCCGCCCGCGCGCGAGCCACAGCACGCCGAGCACGCAGCCGCCGACCCCGTAGAGAAGGACCGCGGCGATCCCCGCCGCGCCCGCGATCGCGTTGTTCGCGCTCCGCAGCTCGCGAAAGCGCCGTCCGAACGATTCCGGCACGAAAACGAACGGAGCGACCTCGGTCAGCACGTCGCCGGCGACGGCGAGCCGCAACCGGAAACGCGCATCGCCGGGGTGGCCGCCCTCGCGCTCGTAGACGAACGCGTGGTCGACCCGCCCCGTCGCGCGCGTCTCGTCGGTCGCCTCGAGCAGCCGGTAAGCGCCGAGGTCCACACCCCAGTCGGCGCGCGCGCCGCGCTCCGCCAGCGCCTGCGCGGCCGCGCGTGTCAGCGCTAGCGCAGCGGGATCCTGCGGCACGAACGTCTCGGGAACCTTGCGCGTGAACCCGATCGGCGCTCCGTCCGGACGCAGGCGCACGACGGCTTCCGCGGTTTCGCCCGGCGCGAAGAGCCTGATCTCCCAGCGGTACGGCGAATAGACGTCGCCCGCGACGATCGCCGCGAACGCGGGCTTCCCGCCGCCCTCGAGCTCCACGTAGTTCTGCGTCGTCTCGTCGTGCGCGAAGCGCACCGCCGCGCGCGCGTCGGCGGGCGCGATCGCCGTCAGCGTCGCGATCGCCTCCGCCTTCGCGATCGCCTCCTCGCGCGACAGCCGGACATCGAGCTCGACCAGCGGGATCGCGAGCGGAAAGAGCCGCCACGCGACGACCAGGGCGACCGCCGCGGCGCCCGCGTACGCGATCCAGAACGCCGGACGGCGCGTCAGCGCGGGCATCGCGCCGGAACGTGATACAGGAATTGTGCGATCACGATCGAATCTGTATCACGTTGCGCCGCGCGAGCGCCGCGACCTCGTCCGCGGCGAGTCCCAGCCGGCCCTGCAGCACGTCCGCCGTGTGCTCGCCCAGGAGCGGCGGCGGCCGGTCGTAGCCGAGCGGCGTCGCCGAGAAGACGAGCGGCGTGCGGACCTGCGGCACGGCGCCGGCGAGCCGGTGCGGAAGGTCGATCCGCATGCCGCGGGCGACGACCTGCGGATCGGCGAACACCTGGTCCATCCGGTT
>DASQBO010000200.1:0-6477 GCA_035635175.1 Casimicrobiaceae bacterium
GTCGACGCGAACCCGCCGGCCATCGCGGGCATGGATTTCTTCGGCATCGTCCAGTACATCGGCGCGGACCGCTCGGCGGACTGGAGCGAGTTCTACCGGCAGATCTTCGGCTTCACCGCGGTGCCGGACAGCGTCCGCTTCGGGATCATGCCGAAGGGGCACCTGCTCAGGAGCCCCTGCGGCACGTTCTACCTGCAGCTGATCGAGCCCGAGGAGACGGCGCGCTTCGCGCCCGCGGACGAGCACCTGCAGCGGATCGGCTTCGGCACGCCGGACGTCATGGGCGCCGTGGCCGAGCTCGCGCGCCGCGGCGTCGAGTTCGTCGCCACCGACACCGTGCGTCCGAGCGAGCGCGGCGCAATCACGAAGCCCGTGCTGGGCGGCGTGATGTTCGAGCTCGTCCACGCCGACCGCGCCCCGCGATGAACTACGCCGACATCGGCATCGACACCGCGTCGCTCGCCGGATCGCTCGAGTCGAAGCTCGCCGCGGCCCGCGCCGCCGGCTTCGCGCAGGTGATGATCGAGGCGGCCGACGTCGTGGGGCACGCGGGCGGCACCGCCGCCGGGGCCCGTGCCGTTCGCGAGTCCGGCCTCCGTGCGACCGGCCTCGAGGCGCTGCGCGACTTCGAGGGCCTCGCGGGCCAGCTCCACGCGTACAAGCTCGACGTCGCGAAAGCGATGCTCGACGTCTGCCATCAGATCGGCTCGCGGCTCCTCGTCGTCGAGGCCTCCACGTCGGCGCACGCCGACGCGAGCGCCGGCGCCGTCGTCCGCGACCTGCGCAAGCTCGCGATGCTCGCCGTGCCGCTCGGCATCCGCATCGCCTTCAAGGGCCTCGCGCGAAGCCGCACGGTCAAGGACTTCGCCGCCGCCGGCGACCTCGTGTTCCAGGCGAATTGTCCGAACCTCGGCATCGCGATCGACGCGTTCGACGTGATCGCCGCCGGCGTCCCGCCCGACGACGTCGAGGCCGTCGATCCCGACCAGATCTTCCTGGTCCAGCTCTCCGACTACATGTGGCAGGAGATCCGCTCGGCCGAGGAGGAAGAGGCGACGGCGCGTCACTTCCGCGTCTTTCCGGGCGAAGGCGCGCACAGCGAGGCGCTGGCGCTGCTCGTGAAGAGGCTCGACGCCTGCGGCTACTACGGCGACTACAGCTTCGACGTCTACAACGACGACTACCTGCAGCTTCCCCCCGAGGTCGTCGCGGACCGTGCGCGCCGCGCCGCCGACTGGCTCGGCGAGACGGTGCTCCGCCGCGCGCTGCCGGTCCCGAACATGGAGCGGCTCGAGCGGCCGTCGCCGCCGTGAGCGCGAAGGGCCGCCCCGAGCGCGAACACCGGAGCGCGCAGCGCGAAGGTCGTCCAATGACCGCGATGGAATACCGGCGGCTCGGCGACTCCGGCCTCGAAGTGTCGGCGCTGTGCCTCGGCACGATGATGTTCGGCGTGCGCACCGAGGCGGCCGATGCGCAGCGGATCATCGGCACCGCGTTCGACCAGGGTGTCAATTTCATCGACACGGCGGACGCGTACGGCAAGGGCGCCGCGGAGCGCATCGTGGGCGCCGCCATCAAGGGGCAGCGCCGGCGCTGGATCGTCGCGAGCAAGGTGTTCAACCCGATGACGGAGCGGCCGCACGACGGCGGCCTCTCGCGGCGCTGGATCCTGCAGGCGTGCGAGGACAGCCTCGGGCGCCTCGCCACCGACTGGATCGACGTCTACTACCTGCACCGCGACGACGCCGACACGCCGCTCGAGGAGACGATCGGCGCGATCGGCGACCTGATCCGGAGCGGCAAGATCCGCTACTTCGGCGTGTCGAACTTCCGCGCCTGGCGCGTGGCGGAGGTCGTCGCCGAATGCGAGGCGCAGGGCGTCCCGCGGCCCGTCGTCTGCCAGCCGCACTACAACCTGCTCGACCGCATGCCCGAAATGGAGCTGCTGCCTGCGTGCGACTACTACGGCATCGGCGTCGCCCCCTACTCGCCGGCCGGCCGCGGCGTCCTCACCGGCAAGTATCGCGGCGGCGCGCGGCCCGACGACTCGCGCGCGGGACGCAACGACAAGCGGATGCTCGAGACCGACTTCCGCCCCGAGGCGCTCGCGGTCGCGGAGAAGCTCGAGGCGCACGCAGCGAAGACGGGACGCACGCTGCTCCAGTTCGCGCTCGCGTGGCTGTGGGCGAACCGGATTGTCTCGTCGATCATCGCGGGGCCGCGCACGCTCGCGCAGTGGAACGACTACGTCGGTGCGCTCGGCACGAAGTGGAGCGCCGAGGACGAGGCGCTCGTCGACTCGCTGGTCCGGCCCGGCTTTTCGCCGACGCCCTTCCACGTCGACCCGCAGTATCCGATCGACGGCCGGCGCTTGGAAAACACCTGAGGACGCGCGGCTCGGCCCTGCCTGCGGCCGTGCCGCCGCGCGGATGAAGAGCTAGCCGATTCTTTCCCCTGCCTCTACCGCGAACGGCAGCCGGTTCTCCGGCGGCGATAACGGGCACGTCCAGCGTTCGTCGTACGCGCACGACGGGTTGTAGGCGAAATTGAAGTCGAGGACGATCGTCGTCGCGCCGACGCCCAGGTCGGCCCCCTTGATCGTGTCGTAGAGATAGCGGCCCCCGCCGTAGGTCGCGGCGCCGCTGGTCGCGTCGAGGAACGGGACCCACAGGCCGCCGCCGTAGCCCTCGAACCAATAGAGCGCGAGCGATGCCGAGTGACCGGCGTGCTCGAAGCGCGCGTATCCGACGCGTGCGCAGCGCAGGATGCCGTCTTCGGCGAGATCGAGCTCGAACTCGTCGCCATGCGGCGCGCGCTCGATCGACGCGACCATCCGCCACGACGGGTCGTAGGCGAACCACTCCGTGCCGCTCCAGTCCGACCGGCGCTCGCGCGGGATGGGGCTGTCCGGATGCATCCGGAACAGCGCATCGCGCGCGGCGCGGAACGCGTCCGCGGCAGTAACCGGGTCGCGCTCCCCCGTGATGCGCGCGGTCGCATAGATCTCCGCGACCGTCCGCCGCCAGTGCGCGAGCGTCAGCGGATCGGCGGGAATGCCCAAGCGCCCCTAGCGCAGGTTGACGACGCCGTGCGGCACATGGCCCGCGGCGACGTGCCGCGCCGCCGACTCGACGTGCGTGCGCTGGTCGTCGAAGAAGATGTCCGCGCGGAACGCGCGCAGGAACTCCCCCTTGTCGAGGCCACCGAGGAACAGCGCCTCGTCGATCCGGATGTTCCACGCGCGGAGCGTGCGGATCACGCGCTCGTGCGCGGGCGCGCTGCGCGCGGTGACGAGCGCGGTGCGGATCGGGCTCTTGTCTTCCGGAAAGTCGGCCTGGATCCGGTGCAGCCCGGCCAGGAATTCCTTGAACGGGCCGCCGGAGAGCGGCTCCTTCGCCGCGTCGGATTCGCTCCGTGCGAACGCGGCGAGGCCCTCCTGCTGATAGACGCGCTCGGCCTCGTCGGAGAAGAGCACCGCGTCGCCGTCGAAGGCGATCCGGAGCTCGTCGGCCTCGTTGCCGCCGGTCGCGCTCGGCACGATCGTCGCGGCCGCGTGGCCGTCGTCAAGCGCGCGCCTGACATCGCCCGTGTCGGCGGAGAGGAAGAGGTGCGCGCCGAACGCCGGCACGTAGCGCGACGTCGGCTCGCCCTTCGTGAAGGCGGCGCGCGTGATGTCGAGCCCGTAGTGCTTGATCGAGTTGAACACGCGGAGGCCCGTGTCCGCCGAGTTGCGCGAGAGCAGGATCACCTCGACGTACTGTTTGTCCGGGCGGTTGAGGCGCAGGAGCTTTTTCACCAGGACGAACGCGGGCCCTGCCGCGAGAATCTCGTCCTCGTGCTCGACCTGGTAGCGGTGATACGCTTCGACGCCGGCCTCGGTGTAGATCCGGTGCGACTCGGAGAGATCGAACAGCGCGCGCGAGCTGATCGCAACGACGAGCTTGCCGGCGAGCGACGGGCGGGGCATCGGCGCAGTATAGCGCCAAGGCCGCGTCGGGACGGCGCGATCCCCTCCTTGACCCGCCGGCGCCGCGTGGGGTGAAATGCCCGTCCGATTGCGAGGAGGAGCCGAAATGAGCGTCATCGATTCACGCGTGGTCAACCTCGACCAGCTCAAGCTCGAGCGCTTCACCAAAGGCGACAAGTACGAGTCCGACGCGGTGCGCATCGGACCGCTCGTGGGCGCGAAGGACCTCGGCTACTCGTACGACGTCGTGCCGCCGGGCAAGCGCTCGTGCCCGTTCCACAGCCACCGCGGCGAGGAGGAGATGTTCTTCGTCGTGCGCGGCGAAGGCACGTTGCGTTACGGCGGCGAAACGCGGAGGATCCGCGCGGGCGACGTGATCTGCTGCCCGACCGGCGGACCGGAGACGGCGCACCAGATCGTCAACGATTCGAACGCTCCCCTCGCGTACCTGTCCATCAGCACGATGGCCCCCGTGGAGGTCTGCGAATACCCGGACTCCAAGAAAGTCGGCGCCTACGCGCGCGACTTCCGGCACATGACTCGCGCGGAGCACCACGTCGACTATTGGACGGGCGAGGCGTGAGACGAGCGCGGCCGCACGCGCATTGCGCCTTCGCGGCGCCGTCGCTCGAGCGACGCTCCGGCGACGGGAATGCCCGGTTCGCGCGCCGCCTCCCGCCTCTGTTGCCGGCCTGTCTCCTCGCCGTGACGTGCGCGGCGGCGCCCCCGCCTCCCACCTCGCGTGCAGAGATCGACGCGCTCATGAACAGGCTCGAGTCCTCCGGGTGCCAGGTCGACCGCAACGGAACGTGGTACCCGGCCGCGGACGCGAGGTCGCACCTGATGACCAAGCTCAGGTATCTCGAGGACCGCGGCGCCGTGCAGACGGCGGAGCAGTTCATCGAGCGCGCCGCCTCGAAGAGCAGCGTCTCGGGGCGGCCCTACCTGATCAGGTGCGGCGATGCTCCGCCGGTGGAGAGCGCCGTCTGGCTTTCGGCGCAGCTGCAGGCGATGCGCGCTTCGGCGCGTGCGTCGGGCGTGACGGGCCTGCCGCGGTAGGAACCGCTCGGGCGTGTATCGTCCTCGGCCTCCGAGCACGGCCGGCCGGCTCCCTGCCGCTGCATTCACCGGCGCATCGGCCTATAGTCGAGGGCGCAGTCATTTCACTGCGCTGCAGGAGCCGAGGCCATGTCGCATAAGCCGCCGAAGGAAGACAAGAAGAAAGCGTTGCTGACCCCCAAGGAGAAGAAGGCGATCAAGAAGCAGAAGAAGCACGCCGGCGACGCGGGGCCCCTGCTCAAGCACTGATCCCCCGTCCGCATCGAAGGCCCTTCCGCCTCGGTGCGGCGATTGGCCGGACGGCGGCTCGAGGCGGCCGTCCTTTCGGTGACGCCGGATCCTGCGCGCCACCGGTGTCGCGCTGAGCGATCCCTCCCCAGCAACGACCCCACGCCTCGGCACCTTGGCCAAGCCCGCCCACATTCGCCTCTCGGACCTCCGCGGGTTTCAGCGGCTCGCGAGCGATGCCACGGTGGGCCTGACCGATCTCGTCGAAGCGATGCATCACACCATCGCGCGAGGGTCGGGCATCGTCGGCCGGCCGCCCGAGGGGCGGACCCGCGGCATCACGGGACTGGTCTACCGGTCCGTCCGCGGCATCACGCGGATCGCCTCCGGCGGTCTCGACGCGTTGCTCGCCGTGCTCGCGCCGCTGATCGCCGAGAAGCCGTCCTCCCCGGAGCGCGAAGCCGTGCTGGCGGCGCTCAACGGCGTTCTCGGCGACTACCTCGCCGCCTCCGCCAACCCCCTGGCGATCGGCATGTGCCTGCGCGCGACGGGAGCTCCCCTCGAAATCTCGAAGGCCGCATTGAGCGCCGTGTTTCCGCGGCCCGGGCGCAGGCTCCTCGTGCTTGCACACGGGCTGTGCATGAACGATCTGCAGTGGACACGCGAAGGCCACGATCACGGCGCCGCGCTTGCGCGCGACCTCGGCTACACGCCGGTCTACCTTCACTACAACACCGGGCGGCACATCTCCACGAACGGCCGCGACTTCGCCGACCTGATGGAGACGCTGCTGCGCGAATGGCCGCACCCGATCGAGCGACTGACCCTGATGGGCCACAGCATGGGCGGCCTCGTCGCGCACAGCGCCTGTGTCCATGCGGCGCGCGTCGGCCACGCCTGGGTGGAACGCCTCGACCACCTCGTCTTTCTGGGGACGCCGCATTTCGGCGCGCCGCTCGAGCGAGCAGGCACCCGCGTGGACTTCCTGCTCGGCATCAGCCCGTACAGTGCGCCGTTCGTGCGACTCGGAAAAATCCGCAGCGCCGGGATCAAGGATCTGGGCCACGGCTACCGGCGCGACGAGGATTGGCAGGAGCCGACCGGGAGACGCGCCGGGCGTGCGCCGCCGGCGCTACCCGCGGGGGTTAGCTGCTACGCGATCGCGGCGAGCAGACAAGCGCGCCCCGGAACCCGCGGCGGGCCGATGCGTGGCGACGGGTTCG
>DASQBO010000201.1:0-12697 GCA_035635175.1 Casimicrobiaceae bacterium
CGCCAGCCCCAGTGCGCGAGCACGAGCGCGAGCGCAGCGCCGGCCGCGAGGGTCGCGAGGCCGGCGGCGGCGCGCCAAGGCCAGCGCAGCGACGATGCCCCCGGCGTCATCGGCGCCGCGGGCGCGCGCGCGAACGCGACCCGCTCGTGTCCGCAGACGACGGAAACGGCTTCGCTATAATGTTTCGGCGCATCGTGGCATCCCGCGCGCTTCCTTCCCTCGCGCGTTCCTTGAATCCCCGCCTCTCGCGGCTGTCGCCGTATCCGTTCGAGCGCCTGCGTCTGCTCCTGGCCGGCGTCGCGCCGAATCCCGCGCTCAAACCGATCGTGCTGTCGATCGGAGAACCCCGCCATCCGACGCCGCGCCTGGTGCTCGACGCGATGGCCGCCGCGGGATCGGGCCTCGCGAATTATCCCACGACGGTCGGCGCGCCGGCGTTGCGCGAGGCGATCGCCGCCTGGCTCGGCCGTCGGCACGGCGTGCCGACGCTCGACCCGGCGACCGAGGTGCTTCCCGTGCTCGGCAGCCGGGAGGCGCTGTTCGCGTTCGCGCAGACGGTCGTCGACGCGAGCCGCCCCGGCGCGACGGTCGCAATGCCGAACCCGTTCTACCAGATCTACGAAGGGGCGGCGCTCCTCGCCGGGGCGACGCCGTATTGCGTCAATGCGGACCCGGCACGAGGCTTTGCTCCGGCTTGGGACGACGTGCCCGACGCCGTCTGGGCGCGCACGCAGCTCGTCTACGTGTGCTCGCCGGACAATCCGACGGGGCGCGTGACCACCGCGGACGAGTGGCGGCGCCTCTTCGAGCTCTCCGATCGCCACGGCTTCGCCATCGCCGCCGACGAATGCTATTCGGAAGTCTACTTCGACGAGGCCGCCCCGCCGGCGGGCGCGCTCGCGGCCGCGCATCGCCTGGGCCGCGCGGGCTACCCCCGGCTCGTCACCTTCGGGAGCCTCTCGAAGCGCTCGAACGTGCCGGGGCTGCGCTCGGGCTACGTCGCCGGCGACGCCGCGCTCGTCAAGGCGTTCCTGCTTTACCGGACGTATCACGGCTCGGCGATGTCGCCCGCGGTGGCTGCCGCGAGTCTGGCGGCGTGGAACGACGAGGCGCACGTGCGCGAGAACCGCGCCGCCTACGCCGCGAAATTCGCCGCGCTGCAGCCGCGCGTCGCCGCCGTCCTTCCCTGCGCGATGCCCGACGCCGCGTTCTACCTGTGGGCGGAGACCCCGATCGACGACGCCGAGTTCGCCCGCCGTCTGTACGCCGAGCAGGCGGTGACGGTGCTGCCGGGCAGCTACCTCGCGCGCGATGCGCACGGCGCGAACCCCGGCCGCGGCCGGGTCCGGATCGCCCTCGTCGCCTCGCTCGCCGAGTGCACCGAGGCCGTCGACCGGATCGTGGCGTCGGCCGCCGCCCGATGAGGTTCCCGCACCCGGCGGTCACGCCGACGCTTCGTCGCCCCGGGGGGCATTTCGTCGGGTGGATGCCCCCCGCCCTCCCGCGGCCCTAATATGCGGGTCATGGCGACTCTCGCGCTGCCGGCGGAGCGCGGCTGGCTGGCCGCGCTCAAGGCGGGCTTTAACGCGTCCTGGCTCACGATCCTGCTGATCGTGGGCATCAACACCGGCTTCGCGGCGATCATGTCGATCGAGGACCCGCGGCCGTTCTGGCACCCGTTCATCAGCGCGCAGTGCTTCGGCTTGGTGATCGCCTACGCGGTGAACGTCGCGTCGCCGTGGGAGAAGCCGCGCCCTATCCGGCGCCTGTGCGCTGCCGTCGCGATCGGGACGCTCGCCGGCTGGGGACTCGTCGTGCTGATCAAGGGCTACCTATTGGGCCTCGCCGGCTACACGATGGCCGAGCTCGTCTCCGATTCGCACAAGTTCCAGTGGACGCTGCTCTCGGGCTTCTCGAACGGGCTCTTCGTGAGCCTCTTCTTCCTGCTCAAGTTCCGCGAGACCCGGGCCGAGGCCGCGCTCCACCGCGCGGAAGCCGAGCGGCATCGGCTGTCCGGCCTCGCGCTCGAGTCCGAGCTCAAGCTCATGCAGGCGCAGGTCGAGCCGCATTTCCTCTTCAACACGCTGGCGTCGGTCCAGTACCTGACGGAGACCGACCCGCCGCAGGCGTCGGCGCTCCTCGGGCACCTGCTCGCCTACCTGCGCGCGGCCCTGCCGCAGCTTCGGAGCTCGAGCGCCACGCTCGGCCAGGAGATCGCCCTGACCGAGGCCTACCTGCAGATCCTGAAGATGCGGATGGGCACCCGCCTCGCGTTCACGATCGACGTCGCCGGCGAGCTGCGGCCGCTTCCGTTCCCGCCGGGGCTCCTGATCTCGATCGTCGAGAACGCGATCACCCACGGGCTCGAACCCAGTGCCGAGGGCGGCAGCGTGCGCATCGAGGCGCGCCGCGACGACGGTCGGCTCGCCGTCGTCGTCACCGACACCGGCGTGGGCTTGCGCGCCGCGCGCCGCCCGGGACAGGGCGTCGGCCTCGCGAACGTCCGCGACCGGATTGCCGCGCTGTTCGGCGCGAAGGGACGGTTCACGCTGACCGAGGCGCCGCCGCACGGGGCGCGCGCGGCGATCGAAATCCCGCTCGGCGAATGAGCGTGCCGACGGCGCTTCTGGCGGAGGACGAGCCGCTGCTTCGCGCGCAGTTGAAGGCGCGTCTCGCCGCCGCGTGGCCCGAGCTCGAGGTCGTCGCCGAGGCCGAGAACGGCGACGACGCGCTGGCCCTCGCCGCCGCCCACCGCCCGGACATCGCGTTTCTCGACATCCGGATGCCGGTCCGGAGCGGCATCGACGTCGCGCGCGAGATCGGAGGGGGCTGCCACGTCGTGTTCGTGACCGCGTACGACGAATACGCGGTCGCGGCCTTCGACGAGGGCGCCGTCGACTACGTGCTCAAGCCGCCCACGCCCGAGCGCATCGCGAAGGTCGTCGCCCGGCTCAAGGCGCGTCTCGCGGCCGCCCCGCTCGACCTCTCCGCGCTGCTCGCAAGGCTCGCGCCGGGCAACGGCGCCGCGTCACCGCTCAGGTGGATCCGCGCGTCGCTCGGCGCGTCGATGAAGATGATCGCCGTCGACGACGTCATCTACTTCCAGTCGGGCGACAAGTACACGAAGGTCGTGACCCCCGAGGGCGAGGCGCTCATCCGGAAGCCCATCAAGGATCTCTACGAGGAGCTCGATGCCGAGACCTTCTGGCAGATCCACCGCGGCACGATCGTCAACCTGCGGGCGATCTCACGGGTCGACCGCGACTGGCGCGGCGAGCCCGTGATCGTGCTGCGCGGCCGCGACGAGAAGCTCGCCGTGAGCCGCACCTTCGCGCACCGCTTCAAGTCGATGTAGCCCAGGCCGCGGGGTTGCCTCCTGCCCCGCCGCCCCCATCTCGCGAGGGTCCGCGAGCCGGCATCGCGGTCGCTCCCCCCGCCGCGCTCTGCAACCGGAGCCGGCCGGGCGCTCGCAGCGCGGTAGAATTCGCCTTTTGCCCGGCTCCGGCTCATCCATGCACGACCTCCAGCGGACCATCGACGAAGCGTGGGAGACCCGCGCGACCCTCTCGGCGGGCGCTGCCCCCGCGCGGCTCCGCGACGCCGTGGCCCACGTGATCGGCGAGCTCGACGCGGGACGCGTGCGCGTGGCCGAGAAATCGGGCGGGGCGTGGACCGTCCACCAATGGATCAAGAAGGCGGTTCTGCTCTCGTTCCGGCTTGCCGACAACGTGCCGATGCGCGTGGGCGGCGCGAACGGCGCCGCGCCGTTCGCGTTCTACGACAAGGTGCCGACCAAGTTCGCCGCGTTCCGCGACGCCGACTTCGCGGCGTCCGGCGTCCGCGTGGTGCCGCCCGCCGTCGCCCGCCGCGGCGCCTACGTCGCGAGCAACGTCGTGCTGATGCCCTCCTTCGTCAACATCGGCGCCTATGTCGACGAGGGGGCGATGGTCGACACCTGGGCGACCGTCGGCTCGTGCGCGCAGATCGGGCGCAACGTCCACTTGTCCGGCGGGGTCGGCATCGGGGGCGTGCTCGAGCCGCTGCAGGCGAACCCGACGATCATCGAGGACAACTGCTTCATCGGCGCGCGCTCCGAAGTCGTCGAAGGCGTGATCGTCGAGGAGAACTCCGTGCTCGGGATGGGCGTCTTCATCGGCCAGAGCACCAAGATCTACGACCGCGCCACGGGCGCCGTCAGCTACGGCCGCGTCCCCGCGGGCTCCGTCGTCGTCGCCGGCAGCCTGCCGTCGGGCACCGGAGACTGCCAGCTCTACTGCGCGGTCATCGTGAAGCGCGTCGACGCGAAGACGCGGGCGAAGACCAGCATCAACGAACTGCTGCGTGCCTGACCGTGCTAGACACCCGCGCCTCCATGCCCGTCAAGATCAAATCGCCCGACGAGATCGCGAAGATGCGCGTCGCGGGGCGACTCGCGTCCGAGCTGCTCGACCATCTCACGCCGCACGTGCGCGCCGGCATCACGACCGGCGACCTCGACGCGATCGCGCACGAGCACCAGATCCGCGTGCAGAACGTGATCCCGGCGACGCTCAACTACGCGCCGCCCGGCCACTCGCCGTTTCCGGCGACGATCTGCACGTCGGTGAACCACGTGGTCTGCCACGGCATCCCCGGCGACAAGAAGCTCAAGCCCGGCGACATCGTCAACATCGACGTCACGGTGATCAAGGACGGCTGGCACGGCGACTCGAGCCGGATGTTCTACGTCGGCACACCGTCGATCCAGGCGCGACGGCTGGTCGAGACGACCTACGAGGCGATGTGGCGCGGGATCCGCATGGTGCGGCCCGGCGCACACCTGGGCGACATCGGGCACACGATCCAGAAGTTCGCGGAGGGCCACGGCTATTCGATCGTCCGCGAATTCTGCGGCCACGGCATCGGCCTGCAGTTCCACGAGGAGCCGCAGGTGCTCCACTACGGCCGCCCGGGCACTGGCCTCCAGCTCGCGCCGGGAATGGTGTTCACGATCGAGCCCATGATCAACGCCGGCCGCGCGGCGATCAGGAGCCTCGCGGACGGCTGGACCATCGTCACCGCCGACCATTCCCTCTCGGCGCAGTGGGAGCACACGGTGGCGGTCACCGACGACGGGTTCGAAGTCTTGACCGTCTCGCCCGGCGCGCCGCCGCCGCCCTAGGGAGTCGTTCTGAACGAACCGCTCGCGCCGCCGTCGATGCGCGCGGAGCGCCCCCAGGCGGATCTCGCGCGCCGCTGCCGGGACGAGCTCGTCGCCGCGCGTGCCGCGCTGCGTGCTTCGTTCGCCGCCCGCCCGGATACCTCACGACTGCTGCGCGAATCGGCCCGGACGGTCGATCGCATGCTCGTCGCCGTGTGGAGCGAGCTCGGCGCGCCGGGCGGGCTGGCGCTGGTCGGCGTCGGCGGCTACGGCCGCGGGCAGCTGTTTCCGCATTCCGACGTCGACGTCCTGATCCTGCTGCCGCGCGAGCTCGATGCCGACGGCACGGTCTTCGTCGAGCGCTTCGTCGGACTGCTGTGGGACATCGGCCTCGAGGCCGCGCACAGCGTGCGGACGGTCGCCGAATGCGAGCGGGAGATGGCGGGCGACGTGACGGTGCGCACGAGCCTGCTCGAGCACCGTTTCATCGCCGGCTCGAGGCCCCTCTACGGCACCTTCCGCCGCGCGTTCGCCGCGGCGATGGACCCGCGCCATTTCTACGAGGCGAAGTCGCTCGAGCAGCAGCAGCGGCACCTCAAGTATCACGACACCGCGTACAACCTGGAGCCCAACCTGAAGGAGAGCCCGGGCGGGCTGCGCGATCTGCAGACCGTGCTCTGGATCGCACGCGCGGCCGGGCTGGGTCGCTCCTGGCGCGAGCTCGCCCAGGCGGGCCTCATCACGATGCAGGAAGCGAGCGTGGTGTCGCGGCAGGAGCGCCTGATCGGCGGGCTCCGCGTTCGGCTCCACTATCTCGCGGGCCGCCGCGAGGACCGACTCGTCTTCGACCTGCAAAGCGCCCTCGCGCGTGAGCTCGGCCTCGCGGACACGCCGGCGAAGCGCGCGAGCGAGCAGCTGATGCAGCGGTACTACCGTGCCGCGAAGCTCGTCCGCCAGGCGAACGTGATCCTGCTGCAGAATCTGCATGCGCGGCTGTTTCCGATCGCGGCCGAGCCGATCCCGATCGACGAGGATTTCCAGGCAGTCGACGAGCTCCTCGACCTGCGCGACGAGGCGCTGTTCGTGCGGCGGCCGTCGGCGATGCTCGACGCGTTCCTGACGATGCAGCGCCACGCGGAGCTCAAGGGGATGTCGGCGCGGACGCTGCGCGCGCTGTGGCGCGACCGCAACCGCATCGACGCCCGCTTCCGGCGCGACCCCGCGAACCGCGCGCGCTTCCTGCAGGTGTTCCGCGAGCCCCGCGGTCAGACCCACGAGCTCCGGCGGATGAACCAGTACGGGATCCTCGGCAACTGCCTGCCCGCCTTCGGCCGCATCGTCGGACAGATGCAGCACGACCTGTTCCACGTCTACACGGTGGACGAGCACATCCTGATGGTGATCCGCAACCTGCGCCGCTTCAACGAGCCGCAGCATGCGCACGAATACCCCCTCTGCTCGCGGCTCATGGCGGACTTCGAGCGCAAGGAGGTGCTCTACCTCGCGGGTCTGTTCCACGACATCGCCAAGGGGCGCGGCGGCGACCACTCGGTGCTGGGCCAGCGCGACGCGCGCCGCTTCTGCCTCGCGCACGGGCTCGCGCGCGAGGATGCGGACCTCGTCGGCTGGCTCGTCCGCGAGCACCTGACGATGTCGTCGACCGCGCAGAAGCAGGATCCGTCGGACCCCGACGTCGTCGAGGCGTTCGCGCGCAAGGTGGGGAGCCTGCGGCGGCTCTGCGCGCTCTACGTGCTCACCGTCGCCGACATCCGCGGGACGAGCCCGCGCGTGTGGAACGCCTGGAAGGCGCAGCTGCTCGAGGATCTGTTCCACGCCACGCGGCGCGTGCTCGCGGGCGAGGGCGCCGGACGTACGCTCGAGGACTCGCTGCAGCAGCGGCAGGACGAGGCGCGCCGCCTCCTGCGCCTCTACGCGGTGCCGCCCGACGCCGAGCGCGCGCTGTGGCGGCACCTCGACATGCCTTACTTCATGCGGCACACGGCCGAGGAAATCGCGTGGCACGCGCGCCACCTCTACTGGCGCGTCGAGCGGCCCGGGCCGGTGGTCAAGGTCCGGCTCGCGCGCTCGGGCGCGGGGCTGCAGGTGCTTCTCTACCTCCCCGACCAGAAGCAGCTCTTCGCGCGCGTCTGCGGCTACTTTGGGCGCCACGGGCTGTCGATCCTCGAGGCGAAGATCCACACGACGCGCCACGGCTACGCGCTCGACACCTTCGCGATCCACGACCCGGCCGATCCGCACGCCTCGTACCGCGACACGATCCAGATGATCGAGTTCGAGCTCACGCAGGCGCTGCAGGACTCGCGGCCGGCGGAGCTCCCGCCGCCCGGACGCGTGAGCCGGCAGCTCCGGCACTTTCCGCTGACGCCATCGGTGCAGATCTTCCCCGACGACAAGGGCACGCATTACATCCTCGAGGTCGTCGCCGGCGACCGCCCCGGACTGCTCGCGCAGATCGCGTGGACGCTCGCGCAGGCCGGCGTGAACGTCGCGAGCGCGCGGATCAACACGCTCGGCGAGCGCGCCGAGGACGTCTTCCTGATCGACGGCGCGCGGCTCTACGACGAGCAGGCGCTCTTGCGCCTCGAGACGGCGCTGTACGACCAGCTGCGGGTGTAGAGCTGCTGCGCGGCCCGGCTGCTTCGTTGTGTCCTCGCTCGGCCCTCGCCATACGTTCCTGTGCTGTCTCGGGCCTCGCTGCGGGCCGCCTCGCATCCGGACCGCTCGCGACGCTCTCCGCGTGCTGCGGCCGCGCTGACGCGGCCTGCGCGCACCCACGCGATTTCGTTGCGCCGCGCGGTCGGCCGCCTGCGCCGACACGCGATCGGTCCCTCCCCCTTGGCGCCTCGCGCGGGGGGAACGCGCGACCGGCGAGCAGGGACCCCAAGCTCGCTTGGGGATGCGAGCGATCGGGAGCGCGGTCGGAGGTTGACCCCCCGATGCCACGCTACCCACCGACTGAGCGGAGGCCGAACCGGCTCCCCGCTCGCGGCGCTACTCCTCGATCGTCGCCACGTCGGGAAAGAGGACGTCGGTGAAGCCGAACTGCCGGAAGTCGCGCATCCGCATCGGATAGAGGATGCCCTGCAGGTGGTCGCACTCGTGCTGGACGACGCGGGCGTGGAAGCCGGATGCCTCGCGCTCGATCCGGCGTCCGTGCGGATCGAAGCCTGCGTAGTGCAGACGAGTGTAGCGCGGCACGACGCCGCGCAGCCCGGGCACCGACAGGCAGCCCTCCCAGCCCTCTTCCATCTCGCCGCCAAGCGGCGTCAGCACCGGGTTCACGAGCTCGGTGTACGGGACCGGCTCGGCGTCCGGATAGCGCGGATTCCGCTCGACGCCGAAGATCACGACCTGCAACGCGACGCCGATCTGCGGCGCCGCGAGTCCGGCGCCGTTCTCCGCGGCCATCGTGTCGCGCAGGTCCGCGAGCAGCGCCGCGAGCTCCTGCGTGCCGAAGGCGGTCACCGGCGCCGACGGCTGCAGCAGCCGCGGGTCGCCCATCCGAAGAACGCCGCGGATCATGGCTGGAGCACGAGCGGCACGACGTGCTCGACCAGGAGCCGGACCTTGTCCATCGCGACCTCGAGCACGCGCGCGATGCCGTCCATCGAGACCGCCTGCGCCGAGTCCTCGCGGCCCGCGGCGTGGTTCACGACGACGGCGATCGCGACGTACGGCAGCTCGAGCTCGCGTGCGAGCGCGGCTTCGGGCATCCCGGTCATGCCGACCATCGTAACGCCGTCGCGGTCGAGCCGGTCGATCTCGGCGGCCGTCTCGAGGCGCGGTCCCGACACCGCGCCGTAGACCCCGCCGTCGGCGAGCGCGATGCCGGCGCTCGCCGCCGCCGCGAGGCAGGTCGCGCGGAGCGCCGGTGTGTAGGGCCGCGTGAAGTCGATGTGCACGACGCGCTGGTCGCCGCCGTCGAAGAACGTGCCCTCGCGGTCGTGCGTGTAGTCGATGAGCTGGTGCGGCAGGACTAGGTCGCCCGGAGCGACGCCGCGGATGCCCCCGACCGACGCCACGGCCAGCACCGCCGTCGCCCCCCGCTCCTTCAGCGCCCAGAGATTCGCGCGGTAGTTGACGCGGTGCGGCGGGATCGTGTGCCCGTGGCCGTGCCGCGCGAGAAAGATCGTGTCCCGGCCCGCGATCTGGCCGAAGAGCAGCGCCGACGACGGCTGCCCGTAAGGGGTCCGGACCACCTCGCGGTGGGCGACGGCCAGGGTCGACAGCCGGGTCAGGCCGCTTCCGCCGATGATGGCAAGCATGGAATTTGCTTAGGAATCTGGCCGAACAGGCCGCCCGGGCGCCACGGCGCGCAGGACGGGGAAAATCGCCCCGGCGCGACACCGTCGCCGCCGGGCTGGAAGTTCAAGCCGATTCATGACATTATCATGAAAATGGCCGCGGGGCCGAGTGTCCCGCCGCCGTCGCGATTGTAGCCCGGGGCCCCCATGTACCTCGACCGATTGTTCAGGCTGATGGCGGAGAAGCAGGCGTCCGACCTGTTCATCTCCTGCGGCGCGCCGATCAACATCAAGGTGAACGGGGTCGTCGCCCCCATCTCGACGCAGCCGATGGACGTCGAGACCGTGCGGCGCATCGCCTACGAGCTCATGAGCAAGGAGCAGGCCCGCGAGTTCGAGAACGAGATGGAGATGAACCTCTCGCACCTCGACCGGGCGGTGGGCAACTTCCGGATCAACATCTTCCGGCAGCGCGGCACGATCTCGCTCGTGATCCGCTTCGTCCGCAGCCACATCCCCGCGTTCGGCGACCTGCGGCTGCCGCCGGTGCTGCTCGACATCGTGATGGAGAAGCGCGGCCTGGTCCTGATCGCCGGCGCGACCGGCTCCGGCAAGTCGACGACGCTCGCGGCGATGATCGACCACCGGAACTCGAACAAGTCGGGCCACATCCTGACGATCGAGGACCCGATCGAGTACCTGTTCGAGCACAAGCAGTCGATCGTCAACCAGCGCGAGCTCAACGTCGACACGCAGAGCTACCAGGCCGCGCTGCAGAACGGCCTGCGCGAGGCGCCGGACCTGATCATGATCGGCGAGATCCGCGACCGCGACACGATGCAGCAGGCGCTCCTGCACACGCTGACCGGCCACCTGTGCCTGTCGACGATTCACGCCAACAACAGCTATCACGCCCTGTCCCGGATCATCAACCTCTTCCCGTACGACGCGCGCTCGGGCCTGCTGTCGGACCTCTCGATCGGGCTCCGCGCGATCATCTGCCAGCGGCTCGTCCGCAACGTCGAGGGCGAGCTGCAGCCGGCCGTCGAGATCCTGCTCAACACGGCGCTCATCGCCGAGCTCATCAAGAACGGCGAGATCGTGCAGATCAAGGAGGCGATGGAGCAGTCGCTCTATCCCGGATCGCAGACTTTCGAGCAGGCGCTCTGCCGCCTCCATCTCGACGGGCACATTGGCTACGACGAGGCGATGACCGCGTCGGACTCGCCGACCAACCTCGCTTGGCTCATCAACCAGAATTCGCCGACCGCGCGGGTCGAGGGCATGGCGGTCGAGTCCCAGGAAGGCAAGGCGAAGCGGCCGCAGAGCGATTTCACGGCGCTGCGGATCGACGCGGAGATGCTCGACCGGCCCCACTAGCGGCGCGAGCGGCGAGCCGGGGCCCCGCGCCGACGGCGCGGGGGAGCGAGCAATCGCGAGTCGCCGCAGGAGACCGACAACTCGGCACATCGATTAGGCGGGGCCGCGCGGAGGTCGAGGCGAAGCAGCGCGGCGGTTTGCTACCATTGGGCGCATGGATGTCGCTGCGCCGGTGTCCGTCGATCCCACGCTCGAGCTCGCGCGCGCGCTGATCGCGCGGCCGTCGATCACGCCGGACGACGCGGGCTGCCAGGCGCTCGTCGCCGCGCGCCTCGCCCCGCTCGGCTTTCGCTGCGAGACGCTGCTCGCGGGCGGCGTCACGAATCTCTGGGCGCGCCGAGGGACCGCGCGACCGCTCGTCTGCCTCGCCGGGCACACGGACGTCGTGCCGACGGGCCCCCGCGAGAGCTGGCACTCGGACCCGTTCACGCCGACCGAGCGCGACGGCTGGCTCTACGGCCGCGGCGCCGCCGACATGAAAGCTGCGGTCGCCGCCTTCGTGACCGCCGTCGAAGGCTTCGTCCGGGACCACGCCGACGCGCCCGGCTCCATCGCGCTGCTTCTCACTTCGGACGAGGAAGGGCCGTCGATCGACGGCACGGCGCGCGTCGTCGAGAAGCTCGCCGCCGCCGGCGAGACGATCGACTTCTGCGTCGTCGGCGAGCCGACGTCGGTCGATCGCCTCGGCGACACGATCAAGAACGGCCGGCGCGGGACCCTGACGGGGAAGCTCACCGTGAGAGGCGTGCAGGGCCACGTCGCGTACCCGCACCTCGCACGGAATCCGATCCACGTCGCTGCCCCCGCGCTCGCGGAGCTCGCGGATATGCGCTGGGACGACGGGGACGCGCACTTCCCGCCGACGACGTGGCAGTGCTCGAACGTCCACGCCGGGACCGGCGCGGCCAACGTGATCCCGGGCACGCTCGAGGCGTTGTTCAACTTCCGCCACGCGCCCTCGAGCACGCGCCAGTCGCTGGCGGCGCGCCTCGAGGCCGTCCTCGCCCGCCACGGGCTCGACTACACGCTCGAATGGATCGGCTCGGGCAAGCCTTATCTCACGGCGCCGGGGGCGCTCGTGGGGGTGGCGAGCGACGTCGTGCGCGAGCAAGCCGGCGTCACGCCGGAGGTTTCCTGCACGGGCGGCACCTCCGACGGACGGTTCATTGCGGACGTCTGCCGCGAGGTCGTCGAGCTCGGGCCGGTGGGCGCGTCCATCCATCAGCTGAACGAGCGCGTGCGGATCGCCGACCTGCCCGTCCTGTCGCGCATCTACCGGCGGATCCTCGAGCGGCTGCTGGTGCCGCGCCGCTAGAATGAAACGCCCCCCGAACTCGCTTCGCTCGCTCCCCCCACTGGGGGGCTGTCAGTGGCTTCGGGCGGCCGGGCGCCACTGACATGTGCCTCGCGATCCCCGCGCGCGTCGTCGAGCTGCCGGAGCCGGACACGGCGACGGTCGACGTGGGGGGTGTGCGCAAGCGGATCTCGCTCGCGCTGGTCGACGGCGTCACGCCCGGCGACTACGTGATCGTTCACGTCGGCTACGCGCTGACGAAGCTCGACCCCGAGGAAGCGGCGCGCACGCTCGCGACGTTCGCCGAAGCCGGCCTGCTCCCCGAGGCCGCGGAATGAAGTACATCGACGAGTTCCGCGACGGCGCGCTCGCGCGCCGGCTCGCCGCGGCGATCGCCGCCGAGGCGGAGCCCGCGCGGCGCTATCACCTGATGGAGTTCTGCGGCGGCCACACGCACGCGATCTCGCGCTACGGCCTCGTCGACCTCCTGCCGCCCAACGTGCGGATGATCCACGGGCCGGGCTGCCCGGTCTGCGTGCTGCCGATCGGCCGCATCGACAACGCGATCGAGCTCGCGGCGCGGCCGGGGCTGATCCTGTGCACGTACGCCGACACGAT